>NZ_VDMB01000013.1 GCF_006175995.1 Desulfobotulus mexicanus | reverse complement strand
AAATCGAAGAGTATCATCGTAACCTTAAACAGTTCTGTGGAGTGGAACGCTCTCATGTAAGAGCTGCCAAAGCTCAAAGAAATCATATCGGACTTGCAATAAGGACATTCTTGCGTTTTTCGGTCTTCAGTTTCAAGACAGGCCTCAGCTGTTTTGAACTCAAATACAGAATTATCAGGGATGCTGTCAGGAAATATATGGAGCACCCAGCTTGGACTTTTGAGGCAACTGCGTAACTCCTAAAAGTTTAAAAAACGGTTCTTCTGGGTTAAGTCCTGTAAGGCTGGCATGACAAAAAAAAGGTAAAATCCCGCTTTTTAAATGCTGTTTTCAAAAAATCAGAGATTTCAGTACCTCAAGTCCATCGCCTGTTTCCGTATTCCAGCACACAATTTCTTTGGCTCCGGCGTTCTGAAGGAAACGTTTTGCCCTTTCCACCTGATTTTCAGGGGCTTCGGCCCTTGAGATCACGCCCAGCACCCTTCGGGTGAAGAGGGTGGCAAACTGGGGCGGAAAGAGGCTGCTGATGCGGGTGGCATCCTGAACCATAAGAACCATGTCACAGTCTGCGGAGGTGGTGATGATGGCGGGATAGAAGCGCCGGTTTTCCAGAAACTCACCCGGCGTATTGATGAAGGGGCCGCAGAATTCAGGGGCCATGACTTCGTGTAGCCTTGCCCGCACCCTGCATCCATGCTATCCCCTTTCTATTCTGAATGCTTCCTGTCCATGTCAAAAAACAAGGTCATCGTCTCTTCAGCAAAGGATCTGCCCATGGATTCCAGCCAAAACGCTTCCGCAAACGGTTCCGGCAATGTCATCATCCAGATTTCCGGCGATGGAAATCATATTGATTACAAGCGTCCCTACCTGACCCTGATCCCGCCGAAGAGGCGTGCCCCACGGGCGGAAAAAGAAATTGACCTGCTCAATCCCTACAGCCGCAGCATTCCCCTGATAGGCCGTGATGCTAACTTAAAAAAACTGTGGGAATGGCTGCACACCTCACGCCCCATCTCCGTTTGCACTATTGCAGGCGGAGCAGGTTGTGGCAAAACCCGCATGGCCATTGAGCTGATAAGCCATCTTGATACAGAAGAACCCGGCAAATGGCAGGCAGGTTTTTTAACGGGCAAAGAGCTGAAAAGATTTGCAGACCTGCAGAATCTGGCGGACTGGGGCTGGCAAAAGCCTGTTTTAATCGTGGTGGATTATGCTGCTGGCCTGACTTCCTTCTTAAAGGTGTGGCTGGAAGAACTTTCACAAAATGAAGGATCTGAACCCGGCCCGCCCCTGCGCATCCTGCTACTGGAACGTGAAGCGGATAAGAATGGGGGCTGGTTTCAAAGTCTTTTTGAGGGCGGTTTCAGCGAAGCCCGTGTGCCAGAACTTTTCGATCCCCCTGAACCCATGCTGCTGGATACCATCGACACCCCAGAGCATCGGCGTGAGCTCCTGACCGCCATGTTGGAAAGGCTTTCCCGACTTCATGGGCAAAACCCGCCCCCCATTCCCCTTCCCGGTGAAAACTCACTTTTTGATCAGGAGCTTGCCAAACCCACCTGGAAAGACCCGCTCTATCTTATGATGGCCGCCCTTCTCTCCCTGCGCTCCGGCATTGTGGAAGTTCTGGAGCTTCCCCGTACAGAACTGGCCTTTGAGCTGGCGGATCGGGAAATGGGCCGGTTTTCAAAAAACAGCCCGCCTGGGGAAAAGGACTTGCTCCTCCATCTTGCCGCACTGGTCACCATGAACGGCGGACTCAGCCAGTCCCTGACGCTGGAACTGGCGAAACAGGAATGCGATACCCTGGGAAAAAACTGCACCAACGGGCCGGGCGTGCTGGTGGATCGACTCTCCATGTTGCTGCCTGCTCCGGATCATGGCATTGCCCCGGTGCTCCCGGATATTCTTGGAGAAGCCCTGGTACTGAGAATCTTTGGAAAATACGCCATGGACATACAGAAAAAAACCATGAAACGCATGGTGGATTCTCTGGATATGTACGCTGTGGTGCCCTTTGTAATCCGTACCCTTCAGGATTTCAGCCATACCGGAAATACCAGACCCATGGAGTGGCTGGAAGCACTGATTGAAACGGGAAAAACCCATACACCGGATCTCCTTTTTGTCCTGGAAGGGGCCTTACCCCAGCATACTCTGTCTCTCCGTGAAAAGGCCGTTGAAATCACGAAGCTGCTTCTTGAGCAAATGGAAAAAAGCAATGAGAAAAAACCAGAAATTGCCATCCTGGCCCAGCAGGCAGGCATAAAAAACAACCTCGCCGTCCGCCTCAGTGAGCTCGGCCGCAGGGAAGAGGCCCTTCAAAACGCGGAGAAAGCCACGGAGATTTACAGGCAGCTTGCCGAGGCAAGGCCGGAGGCCTTTCTCCCAAATTACGCTACCTCCCTGAATAACCTCGCAAATCACCTCAGTGAACTCGGCCGCAGGGAAGAGGCCCTTCACAACGCGGAAAAAGCCATGGAGATTTACAGGCAGCTCGCCGAGGCAAGGCCGGAGGCCTTTCTCCCGGAGTACGCTCGCTCCCTGAATAACCTCGCAAACCGTCTCAGTGAACTCGGCCGCAGGGAAGAGGCCCTTCACAATGCGGAAAAAGCCGTGGAGATCAGAAAGCAGCTCGCCGAGGCAAGGCCGGAGGCCTTTCTCCCGGAGTACGCAGGCTCCCTGAATAACCTTGCAAACCATCTCAGTGAACTCGGCCGCAGGGAAGAGGCCCTTTACAACGCGGAAAAAGCCGTGAAGATTGACAGGCAGCTCGCCGAGGCAAGGCCGGAGGCCTTTCTCCCGGAGTACGCAGGCTCCCTGAATAACCTTGCAAACCACCTCAGTGAACTCGGCCGCAGGGAAGAGGCCCTTTACAACGCGGAAAAAGCCGTGGAGATTTACAAGCAGCTCGCGGCGGCAAGGCCCGAGGCCTTTCTTCCGGATTTGGCAATGACCTGTGGGGTAAAAGGAAAGATTTTACTAGATTCAGGGAAGCACCAAGATGCTGCCTCAAGTTTTGCCGAAGGAATCCAAGCCCTTCTGCCGCTTTTCACCCAAAACCCCCACCCATTCAAACCGCTAATGGCGACTCTGCTTCAAGACTACCTCAAAGCCGCAGAACAGATCGGTCAGAAACCTGAAAACACACTTCTTGACCCTGTGATGGCAATCATGATCAAGACGCATATACCCAATTCAAAGGAGTAAACCATGGATGTCGTAAGCCTTTCCCAGAGTGCTATCGCCTATCTTACCCCCTACCTTCTTCATGCTGCTGGTAAAACTGTGGAACAGGGTCTGGATACGGGCAGAAAAAAACTGTTCCATTGGCTCAAGGATAAATTGTCTGAACCAGCCCCTAAAACTGCCTTAAATTTGGCAGAAAACTATCCCGAAGACGACGGAGTTAAAGAAATGCTGAGGATGCAGTTAGAGCTGAAAATGGCTGATCCAATCTTCATGAAAGAAATCATGGAACTGCTGCCAAAGGAAAAAATCATGACAAACATAAAGCAGACTCAGATCAATACGGGAAATAACATCACTAGCACCCAAGTGGTAGGATATGGAAATGTTGTAATAAAATAGACACTTCAAGGCTCCCCCAAAGCGGGCAAATACTTTGATCTGGGTTAGGTTTTCCGCAGGTTCTCAAAAAGTGAGGCACCGCACGATGCACCAGCAAAATATGTTCAATATTGGCAGCGACATTAAAACTACACAAATTATCACTCAAAATGTCATCCTCTTTACACCATCTTCAGATCAAATCATTCCTGCGGAAACCCTTAATCCTCTTATATTTTCTCCACAGACAGCTTCCGTTGTGACGGAACTTCAGGAGCAGTTTCTGGATTCCATTGGCTCCAACCTGATCCAGCCAGAAATTATCCGCAGCAAAATCTTCAGCCGGATAGAGGATGCCATCGAAAAGGGTCAGGATATCCTTGTGCATGGGCCTTCGGGATACGGAAAAAGTGCTGTCCTCCATAAGCTCACACAAGACCTCAGGGAAAAAGGCATTCCCTGCCTTCCCCTGCGTCTGGATCGGCGGATTCCCGACAAAAGCGCCAGACAGTACGGAATGGAAATGGATCTGCAAGGCTCCCCGGCTCTGGCCCTCTCCGCCATGGCTGGAGAGGATAAGGCCGTCCTGATTCTCGATCAGCTGGATGCCATCCGCTGGACGGCTGCCCATTCCAGCAGAGCCATGGATATCTGCAAGGAAATGCTGAGACAGGTTCGTGCCCTTCGTGAACAGGGTAAAGACAGGATTCTTGTCTTTGCCTGCCGTACCTTTGACCTTGAAAACGATCCGGAAATCCGAGCCTTTCTGGAGGGGCCTGAAAAAGAAAAATTTGTCAAAATTGCTGTTGAGGCGCTTGCGGAAGAGGAGATCAGGGGCATCATCGGGCCGGATTTTGAAAGCCTGAGCAAACAGCAGCGGCGTATCCTTGCTATCCCCCTCCATCTTTCCATGTGGTTAAAGATCAGGGAAGACGGAGGGCAGATGCCTTTCCAAACCGCCACGCAACTGATGCGCTGTTTTCTGGAAAACCTCCGCCGCACTCTGGAAGAAAAGGCTTCTGTTTCCGCCAAAGAGATGGATGCCTTCCTGAAACCGCTTCTGGATCATATGGAAACAAGGGGAGAAGTGTCCGCTCCTGTCGGCCGCCTGGAAAACAGCAGCACCATCCTTCTGGATAAACTCATCTCCTTTGGACTTCTTCAAAAGGATCGGCAGAGAATCAGCTTCTGTCACCAGCGTTATCTGGATTACCTTGTTGCGGAACGTCTGCTTCCCCGCATTTATGAAGGCAATGGAACGGTACTCACATGGCTAGGGATCAGAGAACAGCAATCCCTCTTCCGGCGTGAGCAGCTTCGCCAGGTACTAACCCTTTTGACAGAAGAATCGGCTCCGGATTTTTTCAGCGCCGCCCAGAATCTTCTGGAGTCTCCCCATGTACGTTTCCACATGAAGCATCTGGTGCTTGAAATCCTTGGGCAGCTTGATGCACCCTCAGAAGAAATCCGTCATTATTGCCTTGACCTGAGCAAGAAAGATAAATGGCAGGGCCATATGCTGGAAACCGTTTTTTCAGGTCATGCGCCATGGGTTCGCATTCTTCTCACATCCGGCAGCATCCAGCGCTGGCTTTCCCTCTCCCAGGAAGAGGAGGCCTTCAAGGCTCTCTCTCTGCTCCGATCCGTAACAGATACCCTGCCGGATCAGGTGGCGGAAACCCTGCGTCCTTTTCTCCACAAAGGAGAAGACTGGCCCCGCCGTATTCTGAATACCTTATGCTGGGATGAGGCCAATGATTCAGATGCCATGTTTGCACTGCGTCTGGATCTTATCCGCTGCGGTCACATGAAAAGCCCCGTATGCTGGGATTCTCTGGGTTCAAAGTCCCCCCTGAGGGCCGTCCGACTGGTTGAAACAATACTTTCCACATGGCACCTGGATACCCAGGGTCGCCTTATCCGCAAAGAAAATGACGATTTTAAAAACTGGTACAGACCTGACCTGCAAATCCTGAAAAAAACAATCGCGCAATGCCCTGAGCAGGGCTGGAAACTTCTTTTTCCTGAAATTGTCAGATTAACGGACATCCATCCCGATCCACACGATGAGACACGGCTTGGCATGTGGGAAAAGGAGGGTTTTTATTATAGACGGCCTCAGACGGATTTTGCCCGCGGGGCGCTGGAAATCCTTATTCAGGCAGGAAAAATCCTTCTTGATGAACAGACAGAATTTCTTCTTGAAGAGTTGTCTTCTCTGGAAAAAAGCACCTCTCCTGTGGTTCAGGAAATTCTGATGTCCCTTTATGCGAATCTTCCTTCCCACCATGCGGATGTTGGTATCCGCTGGCTGCTTTCCGACACTGAAAAATTCTGGCTGGATTCTTACGCAAAAAAATCGAAATGGGGGCCTGCTATCCGCCTGATCAAAAAACTCTCTCCCCACTGTTCCCAAGGTCTGTTCCATGAACTGGAAGAAACCCTTATCCATTACCATTCCCCACAAGAAAAATTTAACGCCGAGTATTTTCTCAAAGGATGGCAGCATGGCAATTTCGGTCACTACTGGGGCAGAACCCAGAAATTTCTGCTTCTTGCTCTGGATTCTTCAAGGATAAAAGCTTCCACCAGAGATCTCATAAGGGTTCTGAAACGAAAATTCAGAGAGGTTCCAGAGGCTACTTATTTCAGGTCAGGGGCTACTTCCGGAGGATTCATCGGTTCCAAACTCACGCCCAATCTGGAAAAAATCAGCGACTCTGCCTGGCTCCGCATTGTCTCTTCTAAAAAAGTTACGAAAAAAGACAATCTCAAATGGATTCAAAAAAACTCAGAGCATGTCCTCACGACATCCATAAACCAGTTTGCGGCCAGCCTATCCTCCATGGCAAGGCGATTTCCTGAAAGATTTGTAAAGCTTGCCCTTCGCTTCCCACCAGATACCCATCCCGCGTATTTTGCAGCCATTTTGGAGGGTTTTACCTATAAGCCTCCTGCGGAAAATAAGGCTGAATCTCAGCAAGACTCCTGGAGTCCTGCGCAGATAAAAAACATTGAGGCTTTTCTGGTTCAGCACCCTCCGGGAGAAGACGAGGCATATGCCCTGCTTTTCTGTCGTATGCTCAGGGAAAGGGCCGATGAACCCTGGCAGGAAAAAACCCTTAGCCATCTGATTCATTATGCCACCCAGCATCCAGATCCGAGAATGGAAAACGAAGGGTCTGATGGGACTAAAGTTCATCATCTTGATGGACGCAGTCTCAACTGTGTCCGTGGAGTGGCCGCAGATGCCATAGGCCGTATCTTGTCGAAGCATGGAGACTGCTTTGAAATCATGCGGCCCGCCATTGAAGCTCTTGTCCGAGACCCCCATCCCGCCGTCAGAATGGCGGCCATCAAAGCCATTGAACCGGTTATGAATATAGACAGGGATCTGGCAGCTCGCTGGTTTTCCATGGCCTGTGAGGGAGATCCACGCATAGCTGCCTCACCACATGGCCTGCCTCTTTTCAACGCTCTGATTCCAGGCCATACTGAAACCGTCGGTCATCTGATTCCTGAAATGGCTTTTTCTTCCTTCCAGGATGTGGCTTTTCAGGGGGCAAGGCAGGTTGCGGGACGCTGGCTGTTCTGGGACTTTTTTGAAGAAGAACTGTCCCAGTGCAGAAACGGCACGCTCGCACAGAGAAGAGGGGTAGCTCACGTGGCAGCTTCATTCATACATGACATAAAGCATTTTGAAAAATGTAAGGATCTTCTTCTCCAGTTTATGAACGATGGAGAAAAGGAAGTACGGAATGAGCTGAGAAATATCTTCAGGGAAGGTGGTCTTCTTGAGCGTTCTGAGGCGATACCCTTCATACGGGCCTACATCAGGTCTCAGGCCTTTGACGACAGTTTTAACCATTTCATTCGAGACTTGAAGGAGTTCAAGGGAGATCTTGTCCCCCTGGCAGATATTATTTTTGCAGTTTTTGAAGAAATCCCCAAAATTCTGAAAGAAAAGAGATCCCATCAGCCCTATCCATCTCAGGAAATGCCAGGTCTTCTGCTGCGGCTTTACGAGCAGTCACAGGAAAAGAGAAACCACAGCATTGCCCTGCGCTGTCTGGATATCTGGGATCTCTTTTTTGAGGAACGGATAGCCGGGGTGATAGGACTGACAAAAAATCTGGAACAGTGACCCATAAGATCCAGCGGATGTTTCAAAAAAAACTCCGGTTTCAAAACACCAAAGCCCGGATCACCTCAAGCCCCTCGCCCGTTTCCGTATTCCAGCACACAATTTCATTGGCTCCGGCGTTCTGAAGGAAACGTTTTGCCCTTTCCACCTGATTTTCAGGGGCTTCGGCCCTTGAGATCACGCCCAGCACCCTTCGGGTGAAGAGGGTCGCAAACTGCGGCGGAAAAAGGCTGCTGATGCGGGTGGCATCCTGAACCATGAGAACCATGTCACAGTCTGCGGAGGTGGTGATGATGGCGGGATAGAAGCGCCGGTTTTCCAGAAACTCACCCGGCGTATTGATGAAGGGGCCGCAGAATTCAAGGGCCATGGGCCTGCGGGTGGCGGGACGCTGCCCTGAGAGGGCTTCAATGAGGGCGGTCTTGCCCACACCGTTTTCACCGATGAGAAGCACCCTTTTCATGGTCTTCGGCATGGGCTTTCCTTCCTGTTTTCATGAGCGTGTCATGTCAACGGATGCGTAATGCAGTACTTCGTCAAAATAATGGAGAACGGCCCTTAAGGCAGCCTCCACACTGGCCACATCCCCCACGATCACAAGGGAGCCACCAAAGCGGTCCAGAAAGCCAATGTCCACGGAAGCTGCCTTGGTGGCAATGTCCGCTGCGATGATAACGCCCTCACTGGGGGTTATGGTTAGAATGCCAATGGCGTCCCCTGCATCATCATCAAGACCAAGCTTCAGATAAATGCTCTTATGGGGGCTTGCTATCACATGGGCCAGTGTTACCTGTTTTCCCGGAACATATTCCTGAATGACCCGCTGTTTAGGTTCATCGGCCATCACCATTCTTTTCCTCCTGTCAGCATTTTCAGCCCTCACCCCCCGGCCCCTCTCCCTGAGGGAGAAGGGAGAAATAATTTATTCCCACGGCTTCATCTCCCACTGAATGGTGGCTGAGGCTCTCGAAGCCAGATGGTTGGGGTGAAAGCTTCATAAAAAAGGTTTCTCAAAGGTAGAAAAGCAAGGGCTGTTCCTTATTATTTCTTCGTATTCTCATCCGGGGCTTCATGCCACCACTAAACCAGACAACCCTTTACAGAAGGTGGGCCTTAAGATCCGAACTGGGCGAAGGGATTACCACATGGCTGTAAACGGGTCCGGAATCTCCCACACCTTCCACACCAGCGGTGACGGAAGATCTCACAGATCCCACATCACCGGTCATGGTCACAAAGGATTTACCGGCAAGACCCGCTGCAAAACGGATTTCAAGGAGATCCACCTGCCCCGCCTTGGCTGCGGCATCGGCGGCCAGAATGCAGGAGGCCGTGGTAAAGGTTTCGATGACGCCCAGAGCGTCGATGGAGGCCCGCAGCCCGGTTCCGTTGAGGGCTGGAATCACAGCACTGTGGACATTGGGCAGAACAAACCAGTCGATGATCATCTCCCCGCCAATTTCAAGGCCAGTTTCCACGGAGCTTTTCACAGCCCCCGTATCCCCCGCAACCATAATAAGATAGCGACCGGGGCAGGTGGGACGTGCCAGCACAAGTTTCACCTCTGCGGCCTTAACCATTTCATCGGCGGTGTGCATGCCCAGGGCAATGCTGTTCAGTTCCACACAACCTATAGTTCTTAAATCCATTATATTCACCCTCTCTGATTAAATCCCTGAAGTATACACCTGTGTTCCTGATACTGCCCCTGAATCAGGCAGACCTCTGCACAAGGGCAGAAACATCAGGCGGCAATGGTTACCACACCTGCTGCAGTGCTTTTCACCACGCCATCTATACTGGCATGGATTCTGGCACCCAGAGCCTTTTCAGGAATCTCTCCGATGAGATCTCCCCGCTTCACCCTGTCCCCTTCGGCCACAAGACAAATGGCCGGGGCTCCGATATGCTGATGCAGAGGAATTTTAACAAGGGAAGGCACAAAGCCAGTCACCAGACCCGGATGGGTGTCATACTGCATGACATTCAGGCGCATCATGAGACGCTTGGTGGGTATATAGCGGCTTTCCCGGAAAGGATGGTTCACAGGTTCCCTCCCGGAGCCCTGCCAGCGGATACCTTCCTTCATCAGAACTTTTTTGATCTGGGCGTTCACTTCCCTCGGTGAAACCATCATGGGGCAGGCGAATTTTTCACAGATCCCGCACTCGGAGCAGAGAAGCGCCTCACGGGCCGCGTCACTGCCAAGCTCGCCGGAAGCCAGCACCCGCATCAGTTTATGGGGATTCAGGGAATGCCCCAGCAGATTGCGGGGACAAAGATCCGTACACTGGGAACACTGACAGCATATGCTGTTGGTGATTTTGCGCACCCTTTCAGGATCCATGATTTTTCTGGCCACCACCGTATGGTCCGGAGGCAGCACAATTAGTCCGCTGGTGGTCTTGGTCACGGGCTGATCCATGTCCGGCAGCACCCGGCCCATCATGGGACCGCCATCCACCACCCTGAAATCGGAAATAGTGGGACCGCCTGCAAAGGCAATCAGATCAGAAACAAGGCTGCCCACGGGAACCTTCACCACCATATGACGCTTCACCTCACCGGTAACGGTGACGTAACGATCCACAAGGGGCTGATCGTCCATGGCAAGGGCAACATTATAAAGGGATTCCACATTGCTGACCACAACACCCACCTGAAGGGGAATGCCGCCTTCGGGCACGGTCCTGCCCAGAACCTCCCGGACCAGTACCTGCTCATCCCCTGCCGGATAAAAATCCTTAAGCTCAAATGCAGCAAGGCGACCGGAACCATTTTCTGCCACAGCTTTTCTTACGGCAGCCATGGCCTTTTCATGTTTGCCCTTCAGGCAAATGATCCCCTTTTTGGCCCCGGTGCTGTCCAGTACAGTTTCAAGGCCCCGGATCATGGTGGCAAGCTCTTCTTCCATGAGGTAGGGATCACTCATGAGCAAAGGCTCACAGGAAGCACCATTGACCAGTACCGTGTCCACATCCGCATTCACCTTCACATGGGTGGGGAAACCGGCACCGCCAGCCCCCACAACCCCGGCATTTTTTATTTTTTCAACAATCTGTTCTCTCATTTCAGTCCCCACTGTCCGTTTAAATGGCCAGCCTCTCTTATCTGACAGGCAGTCCGGTTCCGGCAGAAAATACCGCCTGTCCCTTACCAGGCCTGTTCCAGCAGACCCCGGATATCTCCATGGGATGGCAGTCTCGGATTCCCCTTTGTGCAGGCATCTTCCATGGCATGGGAGGCCATGGTGTCCAGATTTTTCCGGAACAGATGTTCTTCTATATTCAAATCCCTGATTCTGTTGGGAATCCCCATGGATTCATTCATGCTGCGTACCGCCGATATGAGGCTGGTGGTACCCTCTTCCACCGTATGGGCAGCCAGTCCAAGCATTTCAGCAATTTCCCTGTACCGTACCCCCACATCAAAACTGTTGAACCGGATCACATAGGGGAGCAGCACCGCATTGGCTCTTCCATGGGGAACATGGAAAAGTCCGCCCAGACTGTGGGCCATGCTGTGGGTAATACCAAGGCCGCTGTTATTAAAGGCCATGCCCGCCATGCAGGAGGCAAGGAGCATCATCTCCCTTGCTTCCATGTCATCCCCGCACTGATAGGCCCGGAAAAGATAGCGGAACACATACTTGATGGCATATTCCGAATAAATGGTGGTGAATGCACTGGACTGACGTGAAGTATAGGCTTCAATGGCATGGGTCAGCACATCCATTCCCGTAACAGCGGTGACACCGGGCGGCACGGTGCGGGTAAAACGGGCATCGAGAATGGCCATATCCGGAATGAGAAGTTCATCATTCAGGGGAATTTTTACGCCATTGGCCGTGTCCGTGATCACAGAAATGGCCGTTACCTCAGAGCCTGTGCCACTGGTGGTGGGAATGGCCACCAGCATGGGCTTTTCCTTTTCCTGACCGGCTTTATGGGCAAAAAAGAGAATGGCCTTGGCCGCATCAATGGCCGAGCCTCCACCCAGAGCAATCACCAGATCCGACTGACTCTGAAGGAGATGAAGGGTTCCCCGGGTCACCGTCTCCAAAGAAGGATCAGGCTCCACCCCGTCAAAGACCTGATGGCTGATCCCTGCCCGATCCAGATGGCTTTTAATTCTGTCTGCAAAACCGGTCTTGACCATAAAAGGGTCTGTGACAATAAAAGCCCGTTTTGACGGCAGCTTCTCAAGGGTCTCGATGGCATCGGATCCATAGCAGATTTTAGTTCTTCCATTAAACTGTGTCACCCTTAAAACCTCCCGGTTCTCCGGCCTGTCTTCGGCTGCTTTTTGCACCATCCACCCGAATACATGGGTGTTCTTTTGCCCCCCTCTGGGCGAAAGGGGCAGGATAAGGAATCAAATTCCCTCCTGCATTCAACTTCCTGAAATTGCCCTAAACAGCAGGGCCCTTGGGAAGAATCCTTTCCACATCGCTGTGGGGGCGGGGAATCACATGCACGCTCACAAGCTCACCGACCCGGTCTGCAGCGGCAGCTCCTGCATCCGTTGCAGCTTTAACGGCACCCACATCCCCCCGCACCATAACAGTAACAAGACCACTGCCCACCTGTTCACGGCCAATCAGAACCACATTGGCCGCCTTTACCATGGCATCGGCTGCTTCAACGGCTCCCACAAGACCTTTGGTTTCCACCATTCCAAGTGCATTCATAATAATACCCTCCCTTGTTATGCTCTGTTTTCACATTCAGAGAACTGAATCATTCAGTCCTGAAGATTATCCCTGATGGTTTTTACAACCTTACTGCTGATGGCCATAAGCTGGGCAGGATCACTAATGCCATACTGGGTTTTCAGCATTCCGGCGATACCCAGAATAAGGCTCTCAAGACCCGCAGCACCGGATCTGAGGGCTGCTTCCATGCAGGCCGGGCAGGTGCATCCAGCAGGACATCCCCCTTTAGCCTTTGCACTGCACACCTCACAGGTGCATCCCGGAGGGCAGGCTGCAGCAGCTTCGGGCTTTGGACCATAAACGATGGTAATCCCGCGGCTTCTCAGCTCATCCTTTGCACCGGGTGTCAGTATGATGCTGCCATCAATATAGATTTTGCAGGAATCCTTACAGATGTGTTCTTCAAGATTTTTTATTCCTACCAGTGTTTTTCCCATTTTTTTACCTCATTACGCTGGTCAGCGCCTTAAGCACCGAGGCGTCCGGATTGGGGATGACAACGGCCTCGACAAGGTTTTTTTTCAGTGCGGACTTTGCAGCCTCTGTGGCTTCCTCCACGGAAGCCAGGTCTCCGCTCAGTACAAAATATGATTTTCCGTTAATACCCTGACCTGTTACCATGCGTACCAGACGAACGGCAGATCGTTTCACGGAAATATCCGCCGCAGCCACGCCGGAAGATACATTCCGACACTCAATGACAGCAAGGGCAGAACCTTTTTCTGCCATCTCGCCCCTTTTCAGTACAGCCAGAACCTGATCAGATACATTGGAAATGATAAAGCTCCCCGCCAGAGCCCGGCCTGAATCTTCGGCCAGTTTTACAGAACTTGCCACGGCATCGCGCTCACCTGCCACATAGATCATGTACCGGCCTGAACAGATGGTAGCTGCACGGATCAGCTCCACATCCGCAGCCTTCATCATTCCATCGGCCAGCTCAACGCCTGCGGCAATGCTTTTTACTTCCACGATACCCAGTGTATCCACCGAAACCTCCTAACGGACTTCCACTTCATCAATAATGCCCACAATGGTGGCATCCACGGGAGATTCCTGATTATGCAGGGCCTTTCTTGCAGAACTGCCCGTCACCACCAGCACCCGCTCACCAATGCCAGCCCCCACACAGTCCACGGCCACAAAACTCTCCTGAAGCCCCGGAACTCCCGCATCCATTCTCCGGACAACCATCAGCTTAAGCCCGTTTAAGGTATCCTCTTTGCGTGTGGCCCATACATTTCCTATCACTTCTGCTATTATCATCCGACCACCGCCCCGTTAGCGTTTCAGAATCTTAATACCCAGATCAATGGCAGACTGCCCGGCAAGGGGCGTGACCTTGGCATCCATGGGAATCAGGATTGTCCCTGCCCCCTGTTCCTTTGCCTGAATCACATCCTTTTCCGTAATAAGCCTTTTTTTAAAATTGACAGTATCCGGCTGTTTCCGGATAAACTCCCTTAGCCCGTAAGAGGCCAGTGTCTTTTCATAGGCTTCATAAAGATCATAGAGCGGCGCAGGAGCACTTTGCCCATAGACCCTGTACTCAAAATCCAGAACCTCTATCTCCTGTCCCTGCAGCAGCCGCCGAAGCACCTCGGCCTCCGTCCCGGAAGAAGCCCCGCCCGCTGCAAGATCCGCCATGGAGGCACAGGAAAGAAAGGGCAGAATACAGCGGACAGGTTCTCTGCCTTTATAATCTTCCCCTGAAAAAACAAGATCAGCATCCCCTTCAAGGATATTTTTCAGGTTTTCTATAAGGGAAGATTCCCTTGCTGCCAGTACCAGAACGCAGGGCTTTTCCGTCTTCTGCTGAAGCTGCCTGAGAACCTCCTCCGCAATGGTCCGTACCAGCTCATTGACATCCATGGAAATCTCCTTAAACGCCGCAGTTCATGGCAATGCCCATGGGCGTGACAAGAAAGGGGTTAGCCGGTTTGTACACGGGTATGCCCGTTTCCTTTTCCATCACCTTTTCCATATCTTTGAGACAGCAGGTTCCGCCCACAAGGTAGATGGCGGAAATATCCCTTCCTTCGATATGTCTTTTCACAATGGAAGCCATTTTCTGGATGACCGGACGCACCACGGAAAGAATTTCTCCCTGACGCTCCCTGTTTTTTTTCAGCTCCTCGGCCTCTTCAAAGGAAATCCTGTAATTGCCAGCCAGTACCAGAGAAAGATGGGTACCGCCCGTGGCCTCATCGGCCACATACACCACCTGTCCGTCCTCAATGACCGAAAGACCCGTGGTACCGCCGCCTATATCCACAATCACCCCATTACGGACACCAAGAACTGCATTGGCCGCCGTGGGCTCATCCAGCACAGTCACCACTTCCAGACCTGCACCCTCCACAACGTAGCCATGGGTTTTACAGTCCTTTTCTCCGGTTCCCGGAGGCACGGCAATGGCCGCCTTCTCAAGGGAACGGCCCAGCCTTTCTTCCAGCTGCCCCACAAGCCTGCGGACTATCTGAGTTGCTCCGATATAATCCACCACAAGGCCGTCTTTTATCACCTGAGCAAACTCCATGGCACAGGCAAGGGGTTCCCTGCTGCCATTGAGCACCACCACAACAATATAGGCCGTACCCAGATCCACTCCCACAAGGAGGGGCTCGTCCGCTGTAACGGGAACCGTTGTGGCAATGCAGTTCTCAAGGTCGCTGATTTTCTGATCTATGGCCGTAAAGTCCACGATCACTCCCCTTTTCCTCTGACAATTTTTGCAATGACACCCTTAGTCCAGCCACAGCCATTACCCTCATCCAGATCAATGTGCATGGCAAGGCTGAAGTTTTCATTCACACGGACAAGAACATCCTCAAAAACAACAGGACGCTGGCTGTTCAGGCGCACACATACCCTGTCCCTATCTGAAACACCGAAACGTGCGGCATCCGCCGGAGCCATATGGATATGACGGCCTGCCACAATAAGCCCTTCTTCCAGACCCACAACCCCGTTCTGGGATGCCAGAATAATGCCGGGCGTTCCGGCCACATCACCGGACTGACGCACGGGGGTTTCAACCCCAAGGCTGCGGGCATCAGTGATGGAAACTTCCACCTGCGAGCTGTCCCTCGAAGGTCCGAGAACCGCCACATTATCAATCACGCCCCTGGGACCGATGAGACGCACCCGCTCCTTACAGAGAAACTGCCCCGGCTGGGAAAGATCCCTGACCCTGGTAAGGGGAGCACCAAACAGTGTGATGGCATCCTTTTCGCTCAAATGGGCATGGCGGGCCGAAAGCTCCACAGGAATGCCGTCTCCTGTATCCGGGGAGTCAGATGCAGCAGATGCTGCAGGCATCGCCGATGCCTGACCGCCCAGCTCTTCCAGCACTTTTCGGATGATTTCTTCCAGGATTGTGTTCATGGCCTTCTCGTTCATGCCCCACTCCATATTATCTGTATTTTCCGGATTTTTCCTTGAGCATCATAATATACACAGCACTGCTCATTCGGTTCAGTGCCTGAATAATCTCCGGTTTTTCAATCTCATATTCATTTCGGAAGGCCTTTACCGCCAGCACTTCCACTTCACGTATGCTGCTCCTCAGCTCATTGAGGGTCAGCAGTACCCAGCCCATATCAAAACTGACAAGAAGATGTTTTGTGCCAAAATACTTTTCAGGATTATGGGACTGCTCCCTCAGTTCCCCTTCCCTCAGCCCCATCAGGGACCGTTCGCAAAGCACCTCATCCAGCACTTCCGCCCGCATGATGGCCCTTGCCAGATCCAGCACTTCCCCCAGATCCTGCACCAGTTTTTTTAACCCCTTTTCATGAATCCGGCTCTGGGCCAGAAGAATCATGGACTGGATACTGTCCAGCCTTCCCCGGAAAAAAATTCTCGGGTGATCTTTGGGCACCAGACGGTTGCCATAAAGCCGGGTCATATGTTCAGGCTTGGTGTCAAACATGCCGCCACCTCCTGCCAGCACATATTTCGGAGCCGGTGCAGATGCAGGTAATTCAGGGGGTTCCGGGATTTCTCCGGCCACATAAGCCCCATCCCTGACGATCTTGACTCCTTTTTCGGAAAGGAGCTGGGCAGCGGAGGGGGTCAGAATCTGACCCGCCTCCACCTTGAAAGTCTCTGGGATCTCTTTTCTGAAACTTTCTCTCAGAAAGGATTCCGTAATGACTTTCATGATTTTTTACCCCTCAATTTTAGGAAGAATCATTTCAACTTCACTGTGGGGACGGGGAATCACGTGTACACTTACCAATTCACCCACACGGTCGGCTGCGGCAGCACCGGCATCCGTTGCAGCCTTTACCGCACCCACATCACCACGAACCATGACCGTTACAAGGCCGCCACCCACCTGGGTACGTCCGATAAGGGTTACGTTTGCAGCCTTTACCATGGCATCAGCGGCTTCTACTGCACCAACAAGGCCCTTGGTCTCAATCATTCCCAATGCATTCTGTGAGGACATGTCTTTCTCCTTTTTATTTTTTCTTTTTTTTAAAATGTTTCTTTAAGTGATTACAATTTGAGTTTTAAATCATCCGGCTCCCCCACAGATTCCTCTGCCGGGAAGGCTTTTCCCTTCGCGGGAAGTTTTCAGGCCATTTTCTTCAGCTGCTCTATAATCAGTGCCGTTACGGCATTGATATCAATGGAAGATGTGACAGGAGCCACCTGTGAAGATGCTGCCGGGCAGCAGTTCATATTCCCAAGATCATAGGCCACCCTACGGATATTCATCAGGTTCAGCGGGGTCACATTATCGGAAGTGGCACTGCCGCCCACGGTGCCGCAACCCAGAGTAAATGATGGAAAGAGGCTGGTGGAAATTCCCACGGCACCCTGGGTGGAAGGCGTGTTCACCAGCATACGGGAAACGGGTTTTTTTATACCAAACTCCCGGATCACGTCTTCGTTCTGGGAGTGAATGGCCAGGGAATGGCCGATACCACCGTTTTTGAGAAGGGCGTGGCAGACTTCGCAGGCTTCTTTCCAGTCATTCACCACATAGAAACCCAGAAGGGCCGTAAGCTTTTCTTTTGAGAAGGGATGTTTAGGCCCAATACCCTTCTCGTCAGAAACCAGAAGACGCGTACCATATGGCACCTCAATGCCTGCAATACCTGCAATATAACCCGCATCCCTGCCCACGATATCCGGGTTCATGCTGCCATCGGCCCGCTCCATGACCCTTTTTACCTTTTCCAGTTTTTCTCCTTCAAGGAAATAGGCTCCCTGGGCAATGAGTGCAGCCTTCACCTGATCCGCTATCACAGCCTCGGTGACAATGGCCTGTTCCGAAGCACAGACAGTACCGTTATCAAAGGTTTTGCTGGTAAATATTTTTGCTACGGCCTCTTCAACATTGGCGCTTCTTTCGATAAAGGCAGGCACGTTACCGGCACCAACACCAAGGGCGGGGGTTCCGGAGCTGTAGGCAGCCTTCACCATACCGGGACCACCAGTGGCCAGAATCAGATCCACAATCTTCATCAGCTCGGCACTGCCCTCCATGGAAGGAACATTCATGACACTGACAAGATCTTCGGACACATCGCAGCCCTTCAGTACATTCCGGATAATCTCCACGGTTTTGCCGATGCACTTTTTCGCACTGGGATGGGGCGTAAAGACAATGGCATTCCCGGACTTAAGGGCAATAATGGATTTATAAATTGTGGTGGATGTAGGGTTGGTGGAAGGAACAATCCCCGCAATCACGCCCATGGGGGTGGCAATCTCAACAATCTTTCTGATCTTATCATCATTAAGAACACCAACGGTCTTCATGTCTTTGATGGCATCAAAAAGCCTTTCACTGGCAAGAAGATTCTTGGCCTTTTTATCCTGAACCCGGCCAAAGCCCGTCTCTTCCACAGCCAGTGCAGCCAGTGATTCCGCATGGCTTGCTGCTGCTTCGGCAATGGCTTTTACTATGGCGTCCACCCGCTCCTGCCCCAGCAGCGCATAATGTTCCTGCGCCTTTCTGGCACAGCGCACAAGGGCACGGGCTTCCTGTATGGATAACAAATCTCTATCAACCATGGTTTTACTCCTTTTCCTGGCCGTAAGCATTGAGGATTACTTCTATCAGCTCTTTTTTACGGGCAGACTCCATTTCCTCCGGGGTCATGGAACATCCCTTCAAACCGGCAGCAATCTGCCGCAGTCTGCTCAAATTCATTTTTTTCAACTGTGAAAGATCATGGCGCACAGCCCCCTGATTTACAGAACTTGCAACAAAAGAAGCGGTTTCAGCTTCGGGTTCCTCGGAAACAGGCCCTGCTTCCTCCCCCACTTCCGGCGTATCCGCAGACTCAGTGGTTTCAGCCCCTTCAAACGGAACCCTTACAGGTTCTTCTGCCGGAGCATACGGCCCTTTGTCCTCAAACTCTTCTCCGGACAGAAGGGGCTTTGTAAGGATAATACGTTCAAGCTCAGCATCCGGACGGGCAATCACATGCTCAGAAACAAGGATGGCACCTTTAATGCGGCCAACCGCTGCCACCGCCGCATCAACGGATGCCTTTACAGCAGCCACCTCTCCGGCCACGCTGATGGTCACAAGCCCTCCTCCGGCAAGGCTTTTTTCCAGAAGCTCTACATCCGCAGCCTTAAGCATGGCGTCGGCAGCCTCAATGGCTCCTGTCAGTCCCTTTGTCTCTATGAATCCAAGTGCTGTCATATCCTAATCCTTTTTGTACCGGGGATCTGCTGCCATGCCCCTCAGGCTGCCTTAAGATCACAAATGTTTTTTTCCTTCAGTGCCGGATCACTGAAACCGGAAAGTCCTTTTCCTTTATCCATTTTTCAATGAGGTCCAGATCATCATCCGAAAGATCCGGCTTACCTTCCATGGGATAATCCCTGCCAAGCTGGCTGTATTTATTCACACCCAGCTTATGATAGGGCAGAAGATCAATACCCTTGAAATTCTTGTAATCACGAAAGGGTGCAAGAAAGGTCAGCAGTGCATCAATTTCCGCCTCACTGTCATTGAAATTTTTCAAAAGAGGCACCCGGATCATGACATTGTGCCTGTTTTCAAGGAGCATGATCAGATTGCTGAGAATGGTCTCATTGCGCACTCCGGTCAGCTCATAGTGCCTGACAGAATCCATATGCTTAAGGTCAAAGAGAAAGAGATCCGTAAATTCAGCCACTTTCATCAGATTCTCAGACTTTGCGTATCCGCAGGTTTCAATGGCCGTATGTATTCCCCTCTGCCTGCAGACCATAAGGAGGTTGGCTGCCGCTTCAGGCTGCATCAATACCTCGCCACCGCCGAGGGTGACACCTCCGCCGGATACTTCATAAAAAGGCCGGTCCTCTTCAATGATATCCATCAGCTCAGAGATGGTTTTCTGCTCTCCCACCACGGAAAGGGCCGATACAGTACAGGCTTCTTCACACCGGCCACAGCCGATGCATGCAATATCCCGTGACAGTTCATGACGTTTCAGGGCTGACATGCTGTGAATACCTACGGGGCATACGGGAACACAGGCACCACAGTGAACACAGACATCCTTTTTATAAAGGAGCTGGTATCCCCGGCTCTGGCTTTCTGGATTGGAACACCATTTACAGCGCAGGGGACAGCCCTTGAAAAAAATGATCGTTCTCACACCCGGACCATCATACATATTGTATTTCTGTATGTTGAAAATCAGTGCTTTTCTTTCAATCATGGCCCCACCTGCGCTGTTCATGGTTCCCGTTACCCTCAGAATATTTTTCAGAAAACCGGAAGTCAGTATGCCTTCAGAAAGCCATTACTGCCTGGCTTACACATCTTTCTCCCCCCCACCCCTGGCCCTCTGGCTTCGACAAGCTCAGCCACCGCCCAGAGGGAGAGGGGAGAAAACAGGGTCAGATCTCCTTCAGCATGGTTCTGCTGATGATCTCATCCTGCACGTCCTTGCAAAGCTCCACAAAGAAGGCGCTGTATCCCGCCACCCGGACCACAAGCCCCCTGTATTTTTCCGGATGCTTCTGGGCTTCCCGAAGTACGTCATTGTCCAGATAGTTAAACTGCATCTCACCGTTACCCAGCATACATGCCGTACGCAGCAGGGTAATGATGCCGTTTTCGCCCTCGGGTGTTTCCAGAAGACCGGACATCAGTTTGAAGTTATGCACCATACCGATGTTCATATGGTCATTGGCCATCTTGGAAACGGACTTGATGATGGCGGTAGGTCCTTTGAAATCCGAACCCTGGGAGGGGCTGATACCATCGGAAAGGGGCTGCCATGCCCTGCGACCATTGGCAGAGGCTCCGAGAAGCTGTCCAAAGGGTGTGTTGTTGGAAATGGACAGGGTGCCATGGCTCAGAACGGAATAAAGGGTCTTGAATTTGCGGTGCTCGGTTTCCGTAAAATGCACAAGATCCGACACAATGAGATCAGCATAATCATCATCATTGCCAAACTTGGGCGCTGCAAGGCAATCCGCCAGAATCTGGTCATAGCCCACAAAATCTGCCTTCAAAGCTTCATTCATCTGTGCCAGAGTGTATTTTTTATCGTCATAAACCAGCTTTTTAATGGCCGCCATGGAATCCCCATAGGTGGCAAGGCCACTCCAGACCACACCGGGCCCGAAATTGTACATGGCACCGCCTGCGGAAACATCCTTTCCGGATTCCATGCAGCCTTCGTACATGATGGACATGAGTGGTTTGGGCGCATGATCCCGGTGTACCCTCTGGGAAATCACCGTGGCAACACTGGACCACTTGGTAATGTATTTAATCTGCTCCTTGACCGCCGCCTCAAATTTTTCATAGGTATCAAAGCTTGCAAGATCCCCCATATCCGGGCAGACCTGCTTGCCGTAGGACAGGGGTACACCCCGGTTCAGCACCAGCTCAATGCAGATGGGCCACTGGGTGTAGGCAGTGGAAGTCCACTGATAAAGGCGACCGGCCTTCTGGGGTTCAACACAGCCCATGAGGCAGTAATCCCTTGAATCTTCAAAGGAAACACCCTTGGAGAGCATCATCTTGATGTGGGCATCATCAAAGTGGACAGCGGGGAATCCCATACCGGAACGGATGACATCCACAATCTTTTTCAGATACTTCTGGGGAGATTTGTTGTGTACACGGGTGGACAGGGAAGGCTGGTACACCCGGACATGGCGTACCGCATCCATAAGCAGGTAGGTCAGGTCATTGGTGGCATCACGGCCATCACGGGTCACACCGCCAACGCACATATTGACAAAAGGCTGATAACCCGCAAAAAACTTGGATGCTGCTTCACTGGTAATCCACATCATCTCAGACATCTTCACCAGCATACAACCCGCCAGATCAAAGGCCTCGTATTCTGTCATCCGACCGGAATCAATGTCCGCACGGAAAAAAGGATACATGTACTGATCCACACGACCGATGGACATGCCTGTCTGATTTTCCTCCACCACCAGAAGGGATTCTATGGTCCAGACCGCCTGAATGGCTTCCCAGAAGGTAGTGGGAGCATGGGCAGGAACACGGGCGTTCACCTCGGATATTTTAAGAAGCTCTGCTTTACGTTTCGGATCATTTTCCCTTGCCGCCAGTTCTGCTGCGTAGCGGGACAGTCTTCTGGCATAGATCATTACCCCTTCGGTGGTATCGATGACGGATTTATAAAAATAAATTTTATCGATATCATCGGGGTTTTCGTAATCCAGCTTTTCAAGGTAGGCTTTGGCTTCATTCTGGATATCCAGCATACCTTTTTTCATCAGAATAACATCATAGCCGGGGTTAGAGTCCCCACCCCCGTTTACTGCGTGATAGGAGCAGTCGGAAACATAGGATTCTGCGGAAAGCTCCCAGAGACCCGCTTCCCGGTACTGACCTTCGCAATACTCATCCACGGACTGGCTTTTCCAGAAAGGAAACAGCTCCTCCCGCATAACTTTTTTGTCTTCTTCGGAGATATAAAAAGGATCTTGAGAACGGGTGCCGATGGTATCAATTTCTTCTTCCACCCAGCGCCAGGCAATATCCGGAGAAAAAGATCCAGCACGGGGTGCACCATTGGGGGAGCCCACAATCAGCTCATGGTCCTGAATCACAAGGGGGGCTGTTTCGCAGCAATACTTGAAAGACTTACCCCTGAGCAGAATCTTGGGTATTCCGGGATTTTCTTTAGCAATTTTGGTAATGGCCCTGGCGCGGTGAATGGTAATGCTGGGAACCTGCTTTAAAAAATGATCCTTCAGCTTCACATGGCGCTCTGTGGGGCCGTCAGGGATGCCTGTTAAGGAATATGCGGCGGGGGCCACTGTGCTGGGTGCTCCCTTGACAATCTCTGCGGAGACGCCCTCAAAAAGTTTTCTCAATGAGGCACGTTCTTCCGGACTCAGGCCTTTTGTCGCTTCAGCGAGTTTATTTGAAAATTCTTGTAAATCCACAGCTGTTACCTCCCTTTTTACGGATAAACTTTCACTCGGATATCTTTTAAGGACGGTCCATCACCCGAATGGCCTCTTTCAAGATACGGTGCAGTGTCTGCAAGCTTTTTGAACTGTCTTCTTTCTTCCGGGGTATCTCCCCTTTAGAAGAATATTTCACTTTTGATCTGTAGTTTTCGATATCATCCATCCTTCTCACCCCATACCCCACCTTGCGGATATAAATCAGGTTCATAGGAGAAACGTTATCCGAGGTAATGCCCTCTCCGGCGGATCCGCTGCCAAGGGTCATGGAAGGAAAAAGATTGGTGGTAAAACCCATGCCACCAAAGCTTGCCGGAGTGTTGACAAGAATTCTGCCTACGGGTTTTTTTAAGGCGAACTGGCAGATGACATTTTCATCCTTTGAATGGATCACAAGGGTGTGGCCGGTACCTTCTTCAATGAGCAGTTCAATGCACTTTTCACAGGCGTGCATCCAGTCATCTTCCACATAGTAAGCCAGCACAGGACAAAGCAGCTCCCCTGCATAGGGATCTGTCTCGGAAACATGAGTGCGCTCGGCCACGAGCACCCTCACATGCTCAGGAACAGAAAAGCCTGCCCTAAGGGCAAGGGTCTGAGCATCAAGTCCTATCATTCTCTGGTTGGGCTTCCCGTTGGAGCAGAAAAACATGGAAGTAAACTGGCGGGACTGCTCTTCAGACATGAACCATGCGCCATTGTTTATAAGTGCCTGCCGAACCTCACTGTCTATGCAGCCATCCACCACTATGGACTGTTCAGCCGAAGAAACGATGCCGTTATCAAAGGTTTTACTGGCTATAATATCCCTGACCGCCTGCTGTATATCCGCCGTGCGTTCTATAAAAGCCGGTCCGTTCCCCATTCCACCATAAATAACGGGCTTTCTGGCGGCATAGGCTGCGGAAAGAAGGCTGGATACACCGGTATTAAGAATGAGAGATGTGGCCCTGTGACCCATCAGCTCAAGGGTTCCACTCAGGGTTACAGTGTCCAGCCAGGAGATACATCCTTCCGGAAGCCCTGCGGATGCGGCGGCATCCATCATTATATCAAGAACCCTGCCCATGGTCCCTATGGCCCTGGGATGGGGGGAAAAAATAATGGCATTGCCTGATTTGATGGCTATGAGAGTTTTATAGATGGTGGTTGAAACCGGACTGGTGGCAGGACAGATGGCAATAATTACGCCTACGGGAACACCTATTTCTGCCAGACCACTTGCCCTGTCATGGCCGATGATACCCACACAGCGCATTCCCCGCATACGCATGGGGAGGTCTTCACAGACAAAGCTGTTTTTTATGCACTTGTCCTCCCACCTTCCGTATTCCGTCTCTTCACAAGACATGACCGCAAGGTTCTGAACATGGGGCACAACGGCCCTGGCCACGCATTCCACAATCTCATCCAGTTTTTCCTGCGGAAAAGTGGCTAGCCTTTTCTGCCCTTCCAGGGCATTTTCCGCAAGAATCCTGGCTTTTTGAATGGAGAGCAGATCATTATCTATTATGGTCATTTATGCATCTCCCCTCTTTTTCCTTTATTACTCTTTCCTGCCGCACAGCACTGCCTGCCATCTGCAACTAATAGGGCAGCAGTTTTTCAATGGCATAGCGGGATATAATCTTTGAAAGATCCGGGTGGGGGGTTGGAATCACCACAGAGCTGTACACCTGTGTTCCCATATCAGCCACGGCCTTTACTCCGGCTTCCACGGCAGACTTGCATGCAGCCACATCGCCCTGCACCAGAACGGAAATATAGCCGGAAGCAACGTTTTCATAGCCTATCAGTTCCACATCTGCGGCTTTAACCATGGCATCGGCTGCTTCCAGCACAAAAACGATGCCAAAGGTTTCAATGAGGCCCAGTGCCCTGTGTCTGGATGCAGGAACCTTTTCTTCCCCATCCATGCCCGCATCAATGTCATGGACGGATACAATATCACCGACAGCCCGGATTGGCCGGGGCATGACATTGCTGGCCGTCAGCTTCCCGATTTCCGATGCAGCTGCGGCACCCGCATCCACCGAGGCCCTCACTGCCGCCACATCACCCTTGACCATGACGGCCACAAGGGTGGAACCTACGTTTTCATAGGATATCAGCTCAACATTGGCGGCCTTCAGCATCCTGTCCGCACCATTGATTGCCGGAACCATTCCCAGTGTTTCTATAAGCCCCAAGGCTTCTTCACCGTAATACCGCATGAGAATTTTTTCCTTTCCCCGCTGCCGCACCCGTTAATTATTAAAAAACTATTCTTAACCACACCCTAACCCTTTCCCTATAGGGGAAAGTCAAGCTTTTTTTAAACAAAGTTCAGCTTAAAATTTCAAAGCCTGAAATACGACCGACAGAAAACAAAACATTGTTTTCGGAAGTGCTGTAAGGAGGTCCTATTAAAGCACTGTTTTTATATGTTGATATATTACCCGAAAAGCAGAAAAATGCAATTTTGATTTAAATAAACAAGCATTTATAATGAAGAAACAGGGACTGGAGAGAATTCAGGCAAAAAGAAGTAAAGACGATTCTGCGATGGTGAATCTGCAGTTATGAAGGTGATAGGTTCCGCCCCTTTAAACGGGGCGAAACCATTTTACAACCGCTGATCTAAAAGCTGTTTAACCTTGACTGTAAGTTCTGACTAACCGCAAGTTACTCGGAACTTAGCTTTATTTTCAAACGCATACAAAAATTGACCCTTACATGACCCTAGGGCTTAACTTCCACCCACACAGGGTTGGAAACAGCAATTCTACCCTTCATATCCCTTGCAATGAAGTTGTACCAGGTAGCTGCTTCAGGCTTTACCGTAAAGGTAAGGGATTCCCGTTTAACACTGCCATTGAAGGTTTTTGTTTCCACAGGGCTGCCTATTTCACTGCCTGAGGTATAGATCTCAACGCTCTGAAGGCCGTTGACCGCAAAAGCATCGAGATTCAGCTTCAGAGAACTTCCGGCTTTAACGGCAATCTTTCCTCCAAATTCCATATTTGAGGGGAAAAAGAGCGGCCCCATGGAGGCATAGGAGTTACCCTTTGCAACGGCTTCAATAAAGCTTGCGGGCGTAAGTTTACCCTCAACCTTGGCATAGGTCCGGATCATACCTGAATAAAGGGTGGGAGATGCCACATCATGGGTGTCGGAACCGCCTGTCAGATAATAGGCCTTGTTTTTACCTGCCAGATGATCCGTCCACAGTTCCATGGTTTTTGCCAAAGTCTTAGTGTCTGGATTGTTAGCCTTGGAAAGATCTATGGTGGGCTGCAATTCAATAAGATCAAAATTGGGATCATAACCACCCGGAGCAATCTCACGGTTGTTGAAATAGCCATAATCCGTATAAGGATGCGCCACAATCACTAGGGCATTCATTGCATGGGCCTGGGCAATGATTTCCCCAACATTCAGGGAAGGCTCTATGATCTTACCATTGAGGGGCATGGGAAGGATGTTCAGGTGACCCCAGCCGGGAGACACTTCAAGGCTTGGAATCATGCCCACCATTCTGGCATCGGAAAACTCCTTGACAGCCAGATGATTGTCCACGGAATCATGATCACTGACAAAGGTAAGGTCCAGACGGGCTGCCAGCTGGGATTTAACCAGATCTTCAGGGGAAGTGTTACCGTCTCCGATATCGGTATGGTGATGAAGATCCACACTGTACCAGTTATAAAGATTCGGATAAATATGGGTTTCAATGGCTGCGGAACGCTGCAGTGTTTCACCGGATCCAACAGTGGCCCTCACTTCTTCGGGCAGGCTTACAAAATCCGCACCGGACATGACATGGAAGGTAAAATCTCCCACAGCAAGGGGAATAACAACCCTCCCAATGCTTTCAAGATCCGTAAAATAAGTACGGGCACCCAGATATTTTACCGCAGGCACAGGCCCGTCCACGCCAATCCTTGCATCCACAGGATTGCCCGTGGCCTTATCCGTCACATGCATGACCACCTCGCCACCCTGCACGATGGTATAGTCATCCACAAAATTCAGGGAAATATTCTTGCCTTCTTTTACACTTACTGCCATGGGCTTTGATGCGGTGTAACCTGCTGCAATGGCGTAAATATTATAATCACCCACGGGCAGAGTAAAGGCAAAGGAGCCATCCGCCTCACCCACATGCCAGATAAAGGGCTGTATTTCTTCATGGAGCTCATTGGACGGCAAATTCTGAGATCCGTCAAAGCTTCCCTTAAAACGACCTTTTCTTTCCACCACCAGCACGGGGTTGGGGTAAAGATTGCCGTCATCGGACCGGACAATACCGGAGACCTCTGCCGATGCAAGCTCCTTTTTCTCAATCATCCGTACCATAAATGGCGTGGTGTGGCCCTGGGGTATCACCTGCAGTTCACCGGTAAAATCCCTGGACTGGCCGGGAGCGAGGTCATAATTATGGTGCAGATCCTTATATCCCGTTGTGCCACGGTAGATTTCCGTATCATCCATTTGCAGGGTAATGGCGTAATCCTTTGTATAGCTCACCACAAAGTCGCCAAAGGGCTCATCCACATTTTTCCCCACATGGATGTTCCGGGCACGGACATCCGGCGTATGGTAGCCAAAGGGTCCGAACATATAGGCCGCCAGACCACTCATGGAATACCCGCTTTTCATGTCCGTATAGGTATCCGGACCGGGATTGAATACACGGGTGTGCATTTTTACAACAGGGCTGTTTTTCTCAAGGGTATAGGTAGTAACCACATCAAGGGCGTTGGCCTTGCCATCCCCAAGCCAGGTGCTGGTGGTCTGGACCACGGCCTTTTCCGGTGTATTCTGAAGAATTTTTGCATCAGCCTTCAGGGAGCCGCCACTGGCTGTCCATGAATTCACAAGAAATTCAACGTCATTGACAATGTTCACACCAAACTGACCGGGACCTTCCATAACGGCAAGGTTAGAAATACTGCCATTGGTCATTCCCCAGAAGTTGGGGCTGCCCACGGCAATGGTCAGAGCCAGATGCTCATTATAAATAGTAATATCATCGGGATGATTCAAAACATCCCCCTCTATGGGTGAAGGCCCTTTAACAATACGGACCCCTTCTCCCGACTCATAGGCCGGAGAAGAATACATTTTACCGCAGGCAGCCATTAAAAAAAGGGCTACAAGGGTAAAAGGCAGCATGGACCAAAACATACCCGATCTTTTTTTCTGCATCTTCAAATCTCCTTAATAAAAAAAACAGATTTCTGACTTCCCTCACCCGACCGGCACCTTCATCGTCTGACATGAAAATGACCGGCACGGGTGAAAAAAGTCTTTTAAAACTGGAATAAAAACAAATGAACAGAGCATTCAGAGGGGACCGTATCAGTCTTTAATATATTTATTGATGGTTGAAGCACCTTCTTCGTGGGCCCTGTAGTAAACCCGCAGTTCATTGTTTGCGTCCATGTCAAATCGGGTTTCTTCCAGAAGCCCATTGGCCTCAGCGGTCATAATGGTAGAAACTACAGCTTTTTTATTAAGGGCCTTGAAGCCGCCGTACTGACCCTTAAGGGCCCCGATCACATCATCGGCGCAGGCTTCCTTGACAGTGGTAAAGTATCTTAAAATAGCATAATTTAATGGTTTCATATTATGCAATCTCCTTTTTTTTGAACAGATCCAGCGGATTCATTGATATGGTGAAGATACCGACAACCATTATGATGGCAGCAAGCCAGGCGATGGGCGGCATGCCCCAGCCTTCAAAGCCCATGATCACTCCCAGAAGAATCCAGACACAGAAAGGACCCCAGAAGGAAAAGGTTCCGTTGCAGGACATACCCAGAGCAGCACCGCACATGGCATTACCCTTATACCAGAACATAAAGGTGAGGTAAGCGCTGAGACCTGCAAGGGCAAACCAGATCATGGCATAACCATCGGTAAATGACTGTCCCAGCATACCAAAGGTGTCCGCACCGGAAATCATACCGAAAAGGGGCACAAGGATAATCAGGTTGGACATACCTGCTGTCACCTGGCGGATGGTGATACCCACCTCGGGATCAATGAGGGAGGTTCCGTAACCACATACACAGCCTTCAATACCCCAGCACACTGCTGCAATAAAACCAAAGAGAATACCTATCATCAGACCGGGGGGCGCTTCATCCTCAAGACCTGTCAAACCTATCATGAAGCTTGCGGATATACAGATGGCTATACCCAGCATCATGCGGGCATTCAGCTGCTGCTTGAACAGAAATCTTGCCAGAATGGCACCCACGGCAGGACAGAGCGCACTGATGGGTACAACAATCCCCCCGGCCTGCTGAAGACCTACTACAAAAGCGGTACTTGCAAGGGGACCACCAATCAGCGCACCGCAGACCATGACAAGGCCCGGCTTGGTTTTAATGGTTCTTACAAAGTCTCCGATACGTCCACGGATGGCTGCAATGCTCAAAGCCCAGGCGGCACTGCAGGTATCTGTGGTGGCCGCACCAATGGCTGCCAGCAGATAGAATACGGCAAAGGCAGAAAGCCCGGAGTCCTCTCCGTACCAGGATTCCCAGATTCCCACAGACATACCAAGGGTCATGAATGCCGCATAGAGCCCGTAGAGAAAGCCCGACATCAATGCGATAAACACGCCTTTTTTAAAAAAATCCGAAGATAATTTTCTTTTGGCTGCCACGGCAGCCGGGTTTGCTGAAACCGATGCTTGCATCATAAGGTAGTCTCCCTCCATTTTTTACACTGCTATTATTTAAAAATCATTATCTTGCATTGCGGCCACCAGATGGCCCAATTTATATATGATTCATGAAAGACCATAACCTTGCCCCCAAGGGGAAGGTCAACATCTTTTTTAACACTGTTTTTCCACAGTATCAGAATGCTAAGTATTCAGGACCTCAGGTATTTTAAAGCATCCTTATGGCATTACATAATTATGCAGTGAAAAAATCATGGGGCTTTTTCAATTCAACTTTCATTTTTAAAAATACGACCGACCTGTGCATGCATATTTCCTGTAAAAAAAAACAATAACTCCGGGATTTTAGCTATCCATATCCGCTATTCTCTGGTAAACTGAAAATATGAAGTTAAGTATAAATGCCTGAATGAAAGGTCATTCCATGAATTACAAAAACAGGTATTCCATAGGAGAAGTAAGCCTCATCTGCAATGTTTCCAAAAAAACACTCCGTTATTATGACAAAATCGGACTGATCAATTCAGAAAGGGACGACACCAACAATTACCGTTATTACACCAAGGAATCATTACTGGCTGTGCCTGTAATCAAGTACTACAAACAGATGGGTTTCAAGCTGGATGAAATGCGGGAATTCATTGAAGGCAATCATTACAACGTATACAAGGCCATACAGACATCATTCAGGTCAAAAATTGATGAGCTGCAGAGGGAACAGGAAGAGATCCGGAGAAAATATGCTTCTGTTAAAGACTGGTACGATCTGATTATAGAGGCAGAAATGGTTATTGACAACAATATTCACGAGGTATCCATAAAATATGTGGAAGCCACGGACTGCCTCTATCAGGAACAGATCTTTAACAATGACATAGAAGCATCCATTATCAATATTGAATTTACCAACCATGTGGAAGCAGTAAACAATGAGATAACAGGACCGGTGATGCTGAATTTTTCATCCTTCAGGGACCGGATGGAAAATAAGGGCCAGAACATAAGAATTCTGCAAAGAACCCTGATGGAATGCAAGAAGGATGAACAGATGACCTTTGGCGGGTATATGATGGTTGCATGCTATCACATCGGTCCCCATGAAAGCATCTGCGGAACATATGAAAAAATGTGCCACTGGGCACGCAGACACGGTTATCTGCTGGGAGATGAATCCTACGAAAGGTATGTGGCGGATTACTGGACCACCCGGAACAGTGCACAGTTTGTCACGGAAATCATGATCAGGGCCACACGGGTCTGATCTTTCAGAAAGTCTGCGTCCAGCAGCCCTTCTCCCTACCTTACCCTAAGGGAACCGTTCACCAGGAAAAATCCCCATGCCCCTCACACCTGAAGAAATAAACCGCAAGCTTCTCCACCTCATGGCTCTGTTAATGCCCCTTGGCATCTTTTATCTCCCCCGATTTTTTCCCCTTACATCCCTGCATGTGAGCCTTGTGCTGGGAAGTCTTTTCGGAGCCAGCCTTCTTGTGGAAATCCTGCGCTTCAGAAATCAGAAGCTCAACAGCTTTTTTTCCATATGTTTCGGCTCCCTTATGAGGGCCGGAGAATCAAGAAGCATAACAGGTTCCACCTACATCATTGGAGGAGCCTTTTTCTGCTCTCTTTTTTTTGCAGGAAGAGCAGATATTTCCTTTATAGTCCTCTTTGTTTTTATTCTGAGTGATGCAGCTGCTGCTCTGGTGGGGATTTCCATGGGAAAAATCCGTATCCTCGGCAAATCCCTTGAAGGCTCCATGGCCTGTTTTGCAACAGCCATGGTCCTCATGCTTTTTCTTTTTCCCTTTTTTCCCCATGTTCTGGATTTCTGGGGAGGCAGTCTGCCTTTAGGAGCTGCCTTCAGCACAGCCCTTGCCATAACCCTGCTGGAACTCGTTCCCATCCCCCTGCCCGGAGGCAGTAAAACCAATGATAACCTTGTAGCTCCTGTACTTTCAGGATTTATCCTGTACCTTTTCTAAAAAACAAGAAGACCTGTTCAATGGCAGTGACCGCAGACACACTCCTCATTTCCATGCCAGCGCTGCCAGAGGGCCTCAGTCCCCTTCCATGCAAAAAGCCCCAGAAGAATAAGGGCAGAAACGATAGAAATGAGAGAGCCTTCCTCACCGGCTGTACCGGTCTGCCATCTTTCCAGTCCGCCCATGAAACCATAAAACCAATCTGTAGCAAAACCCATGGCAAGGGCACACACAATAATGCCTGACACATACACCACCGTCATACCCTTTCCCAGAATCCGGCTTATTACGGTAAGGGAAGCCGCATTCACAGCAGGCCCTGCCAGAAGAAAAACCAGAGCCGCCCCCGGATTCAGGCCTTTCAGTACCAGAGCAGCGGCAATGGGCGTAGATGCCGTGGCACAGACGTAAAGGGGAACGGCGATGGCCACCATAACCAGCATGGCAACGAGCGGGCTTCCAAGCCAGAAGGTAATCATTTCCGGTGTGATGAAAACGGCAATGGCACCTGCAATGAGCACCCCCACCATGAACCACAGGGCAATGTCCTTGAAAAGATCCCCAAAAGCAAAGGCCATCCCTGCCTGAAAACGCTGGAAAAAGGAAGGGCTGCTTCCGGTTGAGCCAGAGCAGCAGCTCCCATGGCAGGATGTTTCAGGACCTGCCATCTGTTCTGCCATGGGCAGGAGCTGAAGACTGGTTACAGGTAAAGAATCTCTAGGAACTGGCCCTACCTGCACGTTTTTTTCTGATAATATCTGCTTCCGGTCCAGAACCTGCACAATACCGCCCGTGACCATGGCTGTAAAGAAGGCGGATATCGGCCGGATCACTGCCATAAAAGGATCAAGAAGCGCCCAGGTCACAGCGATTGAATCCACCCCGGTCTCAGGTGTTGAGATCAGAAAAGCTGCCGTAGGCCCCTTGCCCGCACCCTGCTGCCGGAGCCCTGCGGCTGTGGGCAGTACACCGCAACTGCAAAGGGGCATGGGAACGCCCAGTGCCGAAGCTTTAAAAATACTGCCAAAGGAGTGACCTCCGAGATGGCGGGACACGAGGCTGTCCGGCAAAAAGGCCTTGAGCAGGCCTGCAACAAAAAAACCCAGAAGCATGTATGGAGCCGATGCCACAAGAACATTCCAGCTAGCCATTATAACTTCTCCCATCCAATCCATTTCTTCCTCCATATATAATAGACACCTCTGAATGACACCAGAGATGAACATATGTCAATCTGTTCACATGTTCAAGTAAAAAAGATATAGTTTCTCCCCATGACACCAGACGGGAAGAAAGAAAAGTGTAGAAAATTTACAAGGCCTCCTTCACATGTTTTTCCGCCTGATCCAATAATACGGCAATGTGGGCATCATCAAGGCTGTAGACCACATTTTTCCCCTCCTTACGAAATTTTACAATGCGTGCCGCACGCAGAACCCTCAACTGGTGGGAAACTGCGGAAGAACTCATATCCAGAAGCTCTGCAAGATGCATCACACAGAATTCAGACAAACGAAGTGCTTCGAGAATACGCACCCGGCCGGGATCTCCCATGGCCTTGAACAGCTCTGCCATGCGCATCCGTGTTTCATCCGGGAGCATCTGTGAAGCTACATACCGGATATCTTTTCCGTAGGAGCAGGGTTCACTGCACAGGTCTTCCGTCGGATCTTCCATGGATTCTCCATTGTCTCTATTATACTCTTGGGTCTTTTATTCATTCAGGCATGCAATGGGCAAGCTTAAAATAAATTTTACCGTATCAGAATATTCAGGTCAAAGCATCAATGCGGACAGACAAAATGAACAACAAAGCTCTTTTTTAAAGCATCAGGCCTGTCAAAATGACAAAAAAACTTGCAAGTTAAAGGCAAACTACCCTAAATATAAATAATCATTCAATAGCCAAAGGAGCTTCTGGTGTATAAAATGATACGAATTACCACATTCATAATCCTTACCTTCATCGTCTTCTCCTTTGCTTTTTTTTTGAAATCCCCTGAACAGGAAGATCTCCCACCTCTCCTGCTCACCCACGACAAGGGAACGCTGCCAAAATTTCACAGGGCTTTTGAGTCCCAGGCCAAAAAAGCAGAAAAAGCAACGGGAATCCGTTTTACGGCTGTATCATCCCATACTACAGATCTTTTTATCAGCCGAACAGTGGCCAACCTGCCCACAAGGGAAGCCCCGGCGCTTTTTAGCTGGTGGCATGGAGACAGGGTCAGAGATCTTGTGGAAAAAAATCTGGTGACAGACCTCTCAGAATTGTGGGAGCGCCATGCAGAGTATTATCCGCCGTCCATACGCCAAAGCTATACCCATGAAAACAAGGTATATGGTTTTCCCTACAGCATCGAGTACTGGCCCATCTGGTACAATAAAAAAATATTTGAAAGACTTGACCTTGAAATACCCGAAACCTGGGAAGATTTCATCAAAATCTGTGAAACCCTCAAAAAAAACGGCATCACCCCGATTCTATCCTCCCTGCAGCATTCCTGGTATGCTACCATATGGTTTTCCCAGCTCCTCATGGGTGAAGATCCGGATTATTATCTGCAATTCTGCAGAAACTGTTTTAAGGATCAAAAGGTCAGAAAAGCCATGACCATCTGGCAGGACATGATTAAAAAAGAATATTTTACCTCTACTTCCACCCGCATGTTCACCAATGGTGGTCACCTCTGGAAGGAAGAAGCCTTTGGCATGGTGCTCTGCGGTTCCTGGTATCCTTCTGCCATTCTCATGGCCCAGGGCGTAGCCGAAGAAAATATCGGTGTCTTTATTCTGCCGTCCCACAACCCGGATGCCAGAGTCTCCCTCATGATGGAAACCGGTGCCATTTTTGTTGCCGCCAACAATCCACAGAGAGATAAGGCCACGATAATTGCAGACTGGTGGATGGGTCCTGAAGGCAGCCTTGAATTTTCAAAGGCCCTGAACACATTTTCCGCCAACAGCCATGTGGACACAAGCCACCTTCCCGAATTCAGGCAAAAGTTTCTTAAACAGCTTGATAATCAAAAGCCCATGGTTCTGCCACGCTTCTGGGAAACAGCTCCCGGTGAAATTCTGCAACCCGTTACGGATATTCTCGCCCGCTTCATGATGAACCCTGACAATCTCGAAGAAACCCTTGAACAGCTACATCTCTTACAGAAACAAGCGCCCGGAGAGTGAGGCTGTACCATGAAACTCAAAACACGCCTCTTTCTTATCCTTGGCATTGTCATATCCGGATTCATGGGTATTTCCGGGTTTTCATCCTATTTTCTTTTCAAGACCCAACACCTCAAAAAAGCAGAAGCCGTATGCACACAAGCCATGACAGCACTAATGGACTTGAGAGGCCTCACAACAGAACTTCTGGTAACAGAAACCTTAGATATCAGTTATACGGCATGGCAGGAAGCAGGTCAGATACTGGACAGCAGGCTCAAAGACCTTCATTATTCGACCCACCTCCGCAGCCTGCTGAAAACCGAGGCTCTTCGGGCCACACCGGAAAGCCTCATGGCTTTCTGGCAAAGCACCCGCCAGTGGCTGGACCGGGCGGACCATGACCTTGGTGTTCTTCTCACCCGAAAAGAATATTCCAGAGACGGTCTCATCTATCAGGTTCTTGACTCAAAAGACTATGGCGTTCTGGAAGCCAAAAAAAGTGTGGATGCTGCGGCATTGTTTCTGGCTGCGGAATTTGAAACCAAACTTTCAGACCTTATTTCCATGGTAGAGGTGGAAATCAGAACTCAGACCCGCAACACCATGAAGAATATTATACTGCTAAGTTTTTCCATCTCCCTTGTCGCCTGTATCATCCTTACCCTTTTTCTCAGTCAGTTGAACCGCTATCTCAAAATCTGGAAGGATGCCATGTTTGAGGTTGGCAGAGGAAATTTTCCCGCAGAAATCCCCGTTACGGGAAAAGATGAGCTCAATGAGATCAGCATGGCCATAAATGAAACCTCAGCAGACCTTAAAGCCATGCATGAAACTCTGAAACAGAAGTTAGAAGAGCTTTCCGAAGCCAAAGATGAAGCAGAATCTGCCAGCAAAGCCAAGGGACTTTTCCTTGCCAGCATGAGTCATGAATTCAGAACGCCTTTAAATGCCATAATCGGTTTTTCCCGCCTTGCACTCAGACAAACCCGTTCCGTCAATGAGCATCAGCAGCTCGCCTCCATACTCCGCAACGGAGAACATCTGCTGAACCTCATCAATCAGGTACTTACAACGGTGGGGCTGGAAACAGGCCGGGTACAGCTCAGTGAAGGTAAGACAGACCTTGATTGCCTCATATCGGATATGGAAACCATGTTTCTACCAAAGGCCCGGGAGAAGGGGCTGAAGCTGGAAGCATGCCGCAGCCCTGCCCTCCCACGCTATATAATTATGGACCGTCTGCGGCTGAGTCAGGTGCTGATCAACCTTCTGGACAATGCCATCAAAAGTACCCGAAGCGGTCATGTCTCTTTATCCATTAAACCGGACAGAAAATACCCCCACCACATTTTATTTTGCGTTGAGGATACAGGCTGCGGCATTACAGAGGAAGAAATACCCTCCCTGTTTAAACCATTCAACCGCCTGAAGGATATCGAAAGGAATGCAGGAGGAGCAGGCCTTGGCCTTTCCATCTGCCACAACCTTATCGGACTGATGCAAGGGGAATTTGAAGTTCACAGCGAAAAGGAAAAGGGCAGCACCTTTTCCTTCCACCTGCCCCTGATTCCCTGTCACGTAGAAGCCCATACACCGGAAGCTTCACCGTTACGGTCACAGACAGATCCGCTTCCGGCGAAAATCCTGCAGGACAATACAATACAGCCCAGAATACCGGAAACTCTCCTTCACACCCTTGAAAGCGCCATAGAAAAAGCCGAATTCGACCACATTCAGCATCTGATCTTTCATCTGGAACAGCATGACAGAAACTTTGGCAGAGAACTTGAAAATATGGCCGAAAACTTTGATTATGAACGCATGCTTTTTCTTCTTAAATCCAGAATGTCTTCATGAAAGGACCTCCATGGCACAACCCAGCGACATTCTTATTGTGGATGACAATACGGACAATCTGCGCGTACTCACAGCCATTTTGAAAACCAAGGGTTATGAAGCCAGACCTGTAAGCAGCGGTCCCATGGCACTGAAGGCCATTGCAGCCAGGCCACCGGCTCTTATTCTCATGGATATCATGATGCCGGAAATGGATGGTTTTGAGGTTTGCAGACGTATCCGCTCCGATTCTGCCAACGAGGAAATTCCCCTGATTTTCATCACAGCGCTGGATGCTCTGGAAGATAAGCTAAAAGCCTTCAGTGCTGGTGCTGTGGATTACATCACAAAGCCCTTTCACGAGGCAGAAGTGCTGGCCCGCATCCACACCCACCTGAGTCTCTTTCATGCCAGAAAAAAACTCAAAAAAAGTGCTGCCCTGAACCGTCAGCTTTTCAAAGCCGAAGGGCTTGTGCGTATGGCTGGCGCCATTGCTCATAAATTCAATAACCACCTCCATTCCGTTCTGGGCAACCTTGAGCTGGCAGCGGTTTATTCCAAAAACAATCCTAAGGCCCTTGAATCCATAGAGTCGGCCATGGCTTCCGTGGAAAAAGCCTCCCACTTCAGCCGGATGATTCTGACCTACACAGGAAAAACCCAGAACAATCACACCCAAATGGATTTAAATAAATGCTGCAGGCGTTTTCTCACAGAATTTAAAGGCTCCATGCCAGAAAATATCCAGATGGAAACGGTATTTCTCCAGCAAGCTCTTCCCATTATGGGAGACTGCTACGGGATTCAGCAGATACTAAGCGAGCTTTTTATCAATGCCTGTGAAGCCATGGACGGAAATGGTACCATGCACATAAGAACTGCCATGAAATCAGGACCGGATATCTCTGGGAAAAATCGTTTTCCCCTTGATCTGCTTCCTGGAAAAATGAATTATGCCTGTATGGAAATCCAAGATACTGGTAAAGGCATTTCTGAAAATAACATTGAGAATATTTTTGACCCATTTTTTTCAACACACATAATTGGAAGAGGAATGGGCCTTGCCGCCGTGCTGGGCATGATCAGAGCCCACAAAGGTTTCATCCGCATTGAAAGCACTCCAGGACAGGGAAGCCTCTTTGAACTGTACTTTCCACTGCAGCAAAGAAACTGACCCTTCTGCCATTAAGAGCAGATAACCTTATCATTGCGCAGGTATTCAGAAAAACAGCACCCGAACAGGTTTAAAAATCTTTTCACCCTCAGGAATAAACATGCAAAATTTGAAGCATCTTTTCTTTTCTTTTCTTTTGATCTGGACAATCACCTTTTCTGCCACCGCAGACATACTGCCCCATAACACTGAAGAGCTGAACACTGCCATACCGTCGCCTGCCAATGTTCTGGATCAGAGGCGAAAACAGGAGATGAAAACCACCTCCAACCCCTTTTCCATCACCCCCCATAAGCCCAACTATCTGCTTCCATTCACATGGAACAGTTCTCCCAACGGGATCTTTGCGGAACCCGGAACGGATGTGGAAAAATCCGAAGTTCATTTCCAGCTAAGCCTGAAAACCTATATTTTCCGTAATTTCTGGGACGAACGGGGGAATCTGGCCTTTGCCTATACAAACCGGTCATGGTGGCAGGCCTACAACAAAAATGCCTCCAGCCCCTTCCGGGAAACCAACCATGAACCTGAGGTGCTTCTTTCATACACCCTTAATCAACAGATGGGCAGCATCCGTCTTTCCCAACTGGTACTTTCCCTGAATCATCAGTCCAACGGCCAAAGCGGTATCAAGTCCAGAAGCTGGAACCGTATCATCCTCAACAGCATCTGGACCATCGGTGACAACTTTGTGGTTGCCATACGCCCATGGTACCGTATCCCCGAAGATAAAAAACAATACCCCGATGACCCCTATGGGGATGATAATCCAGATATTCACCATTACCTCGGTTACGGTGATCTGCGTCTGGCATACAAATTCGGCAATGACCAGAATCTTTCCCTTCTTTTCAGAAACAACCTCCGGAGAAATGAAAACAAGGGGGCTGTTCAGGCCGACTGGACCTTTCCCCTGCATGAGCATCTGAAACTGTATCTTCAGTTTTTCAATGGCTACGGAGAAAGCATGCTGGACTACAACACCTCCGTCAACCGCATAGGAATAGGCATTCTTCTGACGGACTGGCTCTGATCCTTCAAAACCGCTACCCACTCCGGCAGAAAAACTGAAAAACCAGACCTGCATCACGGCTGCCCTCCGTTTTATAAAGGCCTTGGCACCCAAACACCGTGCCTGACCGGAAACTGAATGACTGGTATCCCCCATGACTTAAAGGAGAAGAGATGGATGAATCCCCCCTGAACGGACATAGCTATTCCGGCTCAGCCCTTTTTACTATCCTGCTTTTCCCGATCCTTACAGCCCTACTTCTCTGGCCTCTGTCCACCCTTGCAGATACTGTTTCTGGCTATTGGACCATGGAAGCCTTCATGGAAAAACATCCAGAACAAAAGGATAAAAACGCATTTTTTTCCAAGCGGGTAGAAAGCCCTGCCATACCACTGCCAGAATCCTTCCATATCCCTGAACCGGTACGCATTGGCATCATTTACCCCGGCTTTGAAACCTCTGACTACTGGACAAGAAACATCAAGGCCTTTACCCTGCGGATGCATGAACATAAAATTCCCTATATTCTTCATGTGAGGCTCCGCTATGATAACAAGCCCTATGTTTCCCATGAGGATATGCATCTGATCCGGGACATGCTGCAAATGAACCCGGATTATCTTATCTGTACCCTTCCCTCACCGGAACACAATAAAATAATAGAGAGAATCCTTTCCCGCCCAAAACCAAAAATTATTCTGCAGAACATCACAACCCCCATTAAACGATGGGACATTTCTCCCCCCCTTTTATATGTGGGATTTGATCATGTGGAAGGCACACGCATGCTTGCGGAACATGGCCGAAAAACCCCAGGTTCCTATGTGGTCCTGAATCCAGACCATGGATATCTGAGTAAATTGAGGGGAGATACCTACATCAACTTCAATGCTGCCCACGGTCTGAAACCGAAAGATATTTTTTTTACGGGTATCAACAGAAAAAAAGCCAGACTGGCAACCCTTGAAGCCATAGACCGCCATCCGGATCTGACAAGAATATATGCCACCACAACGGACATTGCCCTGGGTGCTGCGGATGCCCTTAAGGAAATGGGCATAGAAAAGCAGATTCATCTCAATGGCTGGGGCGGCGGACAGGCCGAGCTGGATGCCCTTGAAAAAGGAGAGCTGGATGTTACCCTCATGCGGATAAATGATGACAGCGGTGTGGCCATGGCAGATGCCATTGCCCTGGATATTCAGGGACAGGGCCACTATATCCCCCGTATATATTCCGGCAGAATGCAACTTGTGGACACAGACATGTCAAGGGTAACCCTTAACGAAATAAGCCGTCAGGCATTCCGCTATTCCGGATTGCAAGGAGAACTGCCATGAGCCCTTCAAGTCATACCCCATGGTCTGCCTTCTTTTCAGGTGTCTCCTATAAAATCATTGTTCTGGTGGGCCTGATCTTTATAATAACAGGCTCCCTCAACATCTACCTTGCCATAGAGACCGGGAAAAAAGGTGAAAGGCGGGAGAGGGAGCGAACCTTTGACCAGAGCGCCCAGATGGTCAGCCATCTCATGGGTCTGCAACGTCGCATGATTGAAGACAGAATACAGGCCCTCAGCCTGAATACCGCCCTGCTCACTACCGTCAGGAAATCAGAACGGGAAAAGGCAGAAGCCCTGCTCCTTGCCACCAGACGCATTGATACCACAGGCTTGCTTGAAATTCTATTCGTCTCAAAGCCCGGTACTCCCCGCTGGGCCGATGTCAGCCTTGATCTTTTCGGTGAAGCCTCAGACATCGCCATTACCCACAGGGATGATTTTTCCCATAATGCATGGGCTATTCTGTCTTTAACAAAAGATTCAACCCAATATTATCTCGTTTACAGTACCCACCTTCTGGATCCTGTTACCGGACGGGTTATGGCCATGCTCCGGGGAGGTGTCAGGCTGACGGAAAACCCAACGTTAATAGAAAGATGGCGTCATGAAGCAGGTCTTCAGGGACTGGCTCTGGTATGGAACAAAAGTATTCTTCTTTCTGCCATGGAAAAACCAGTGCCATGGCCCACCATGAACCTTCCCCTTTCTCAAGTAAGCAAAAAAAACCACCTCCATTACGCCCAGCGAACGCTGCCCGATACCCGGGAAAACCTTTCCCTGATTCTTGCCATTTCTTCCCAGACCGATTCTGAAAAAGAAACCCTTGGTATTCTCATGACCTTTGGCAGTACTACGGCCCTTGCCCTTCTTCTGCTGCTTTTACTTCTACTGCGTCAGGTAGCCTCACCCCTTAATGCCCTGTCCAAACAGGCCCGGACCCTCACCCATGAAAAAGAGGGATGGCTTGAAATCCCTGAAGGACAGGGCTATAGTGAGCTGGACAGTCTTATTGTATCCTTTAATAATCTTCTGCGGGAAATGCGAAACAGCGAAGCACGCTTCCGTATGATCTTTGACCATGGCTACTTTCAGGCTGGACTTGTATCATCCGAAGGCATTGTTGACCTGGTGAATCAAAGAGCCATGGATGCCATGGGAATGACCGCCGCTGATGTGGAAGGAACCCCATTGGTGGACACTCCATGGTGGAAACGCTCCGAAGACAGAAACCGCCTGATGCTGGCCATGAACCTTGCCATTTCCGGTATTGAGGACAGCTTTGAAGCCAAGCAGCAGACAGCCAGAGGCCAGACCCTGACCGTACTGGTCAATGCAAGCCCCATACAGATCAGCGGAAAACGCCATATTCTTGTTTCCGGAGTAGATATCAGCGACAGAAAAAGAGCTGAAATGGCTCTTGCGGAAGAGCGCAGCCGTCTGGCCCAGCTCAACCTTTTCCTTGAAAGCCGTGTGGCAGAAAGAACAAGAGATCTTCATGCGGCACTGGAAAATCTCAAGAAAACCCAGAACGAACTACTCAGATCAGAAAAAATGTCTGCCCTTGGAGCCCTTGTGGCGGGTGTTTCCCATGAGCTAAACACCCCCATAGGTAATGCCGTAACCGTATCCAGTACCCTCATGGATGCACAAAGGCGATTTGTGAGAAAACTTCAGACCGGCCTCACCCGTTCCGATCTCAATAACTTTCTTGAAACCGTTGAAGAAGCCAGTACTCTTCTGGACAGAAATCTTGAAAGGACCGCAGACCTTGTAAACAGTTTCAAACAAGTGGCCGTAGACCAGTCCAGCTATCAGCGAAGAAACTTTGAACTAAAAGAAATTATAGACGAAATCATTATCACCATGGGCCCTGCCATAAAAAAAACCCCCCACAGACTGGAAGTCTCTGTGCCAGAGGGAATTTCCATGGACAGTTATCCGGGCCCTCTGGGGCAGATACTGATGAATCTCATCACCAATGCACTCATCCATGCTTTCGATGGGGAGAGTGCCGGTAATATTATCATCCATGCACAAAGGAATGAGAAAAAACAGGTTCTGATAAATATAGAAGACAACGGCTGTGGAATTCCCGAAGAAAACAAAACCAGAATTTTCGATCCCTTCTTCACCACAAGACTGGGACAGGGTGGCTCAGGCCTTGGGCTGCACATAGTTTTCAATCTGGTTCAGGAACTGCTCGGTGGCCATATTGAACTTGATGCACACAGGCAAAGGGGAAGCTCTTTTATAATTAGCCTTCCCCTTACTGCACCAGTTCAGAAACTATCCCCATCTACGGAACCCATGCAATCATAAGGACAAACCATGTCAGATTCCTATACATCGGATCATGAACCCCTCACATTTCTCGATGAAACAGATATGACGGAACAGATTGCCCCATCGTACTGGTCCGTTCTCATTGCAGACGATGAGCCCGATGTCCATCAGGTAACCCTGCTGGCATTAAAGGATATGGAAGTAGAAGGCCGCCGTCTGAAATTCTTCCATGCCTATTCCGGAGAAGAAGCCAGAACCATCCTTATACGGGAAAAAGATATTGCCGTAATTCTTCTGGACGTGGTTATGGAAACAGAAGATGCGGGCCTGCGCCTTGTCCATGCCATACGCAAAGATATAAAAAACACCTGCCTGAGAATCATTCTGCGGACGGGTCAGCCGGGATACGCCCCTGAAATTGACACCATTCTCCGCTACGATATAAATGATTACAAAACCAAGGCTGAACTGACCCGCACCCGGCTTTTCACATCCATGACCTCAGCCATCCGGGCCTTTCATCAGATTCAGCAACTGGAAATCAGCCGCCATTGTCTGGGTATGATTCTGGATGCCACAGCAAGGTGGGAACCTGCCCAGGGCCTTACTCATTTCGCACAGGATGTCATCACAGAAATCTGCACCATGCTCTCCATACCCGCAAGCGGACTGGTCTGCATCATGGAAGGGGAAAAACCCGTCATTCTGGCAGGACTGGGGCGGTACGGGGCCTTTACCGGAAAAAATCTTGGTTGTATTAATGACGAAAGAATCCGTAACAGTATAGAAGAGACCCTGCATCTCCGGCAACATCAGCTCAATAACGGTCTTTGCCTTTACCTCCATGATTCCCGTACAAGGCCCATGGCCGTATTTGTGGACAAAACCCTGCCCATGGAAAAACTCCAGCAGCAACTGATTGACATTCTCTGTCAACACATTCTTACGGGCTTTGAAAAAGCCCGTCTTTATCAGAAAATCCGCCAGACAGCATTTGAAGATCCACTCCTGGGCATAGCCAACCGCGCCCGTTTTCTTATGGAAATCGATAAAGGCCATGCTGAATCAAGAATGTTGGCATTACTGGATATTGACGGTTTTGCAGACATAAACAGCATACTGGATCAAAACTTCGGGGATGCTGTACTTCAGGCAATCAGCCAGAGACTGCTGGAATACTTCTCGGCAAAAGTATTCATAGCCCGCATAAGCAGTGATGTTTTCGGCCTTCTGGGACCTAAAAAGGAAATCCATGCAGACCGCTTAAGGGACGTATTTCTTCCCCCTTTCATCATAGGAGAAGAGTCCCTGAGGCTTTCGGCCACATCCAGCCTGATTCCCCTGCCGGATAACAGCATTTCCTCCGCCACCATCCTTAAAAATGCGGGCGTTTCTCTGAAACAGGCCAAAAGGTTTAACCGGGGCAAGGTGGTCTTTTATGATCCTGAGCATGTTACTGCGGCAAGGGATCGCATGCAGATGCTCAGCCAGCTCCGTCAGGCCTTCACATCGGAGAGACTTTTTCTCATGTACCAGCCCATTGTGAACCTGAAAACCGGCAGAATCACCGCAGCAGAAGCCCTGCTCAGATGGCGAAGTGACAACGGAGATTTTATCCCGCCGGACCGTTTCATTCCCCTTGCGGAACAGTCGGGGCTGATGGTTCCCATAGGAGAATGGGTCATGCGTACAGCATTCCGCTTTCTCAAAAATCTTGGGAACATTGCATCCGAAGACTTCAGAATTTCCGTCAATGTTTCCCAGACCCAGTTCAGGGAACCGGATTTTGCAACAAAACTTTTTCAGGCCATGGAAGACTGCAGGGTTGAGCCTGCCCGTGTGGAAATTGAGCTCACGGAATCCGTTGCCATAGAAAGTCTGGAACGCATCAAGCCCACCCTTGGGGCCGTATGTCAGGCAGGTGTTTCCATAGCCATGGATGACTTTGGTACCGGCTACTCATCCTTAAGTGTTCTGCACCAGCTCCACATCAACCGCCTGAAAATAGACAAAGCCTTTATCAGCGGCCCCGGGTGCCGTCTGGACAATCAGGGCATTGCGGCAACGGTCCTCCAGCTGGCGGAAAAACTCTCTCTGCAGACCATAGGGGAAGGCATAGAAGATGAAAGTCAGCGCAAAGCCCTTCTTGAAATGGGATGTACCGAAGGTCAGGGCTATCTTTTTTCCCGCCCCGTGCCTGCGGAAGCTTTTGAAGAACTTTTGAAAAAGCAGGAAATACAGAGGAGATAGAACAGGTAAGCATAAATACCTTGTCATCATGACCTGAAAATGGCATCCCTTCTTTCTCTGTATCCGGCCCGTTAAGGGCATTTTGCTAGACATCCCAAGGAAAAAGCATGAAATTTGAACAGTATTACATATCCGATGAAATCAAAGCCAACCTGGAATCCCTGGGATTCAAACGCCCCACGGACATCCAGTTCAAGGCCATTCCCTCCATACAGAAGGGTGAGGATGTGCTGGCCATAGCCCAGACAGGAACCGGTAAAACCGCAGCCTTTGCCATTCCCCTGATTGACGGCATTCACAGAAAAAAATCCAGCAAACGCAGTTATGGCATCAGCTGCCTTGTTCTGGTTCCAACAAGGGAGCTGGCCGCCCAGATAGGCGATGTTTTTGAAAAACTGTCCCGCCATACCAAGGTGAAGGCCTTTGCCCTTTACGGCGGAGTGGAGCAGGATCTTCAGGTTAAAAAACTTCAGGACGGCATCGACATTCTGGTGGCCACTCCGGGCCGGATGTTTGATCTGATCAAGCAGGGCTTTCTGGATCTGGAACGTATCCGCACCCTGGTACTGGACGAGGCGGATCGGATGCTGGATCTGGGTTTCATAGGCGACATTGAAGCAATCAAGAAAAAACTAACCCATAAACACCAGACCCTTTTCTTTTCCGCCACCATCGGTCCGGAAATTAAGAAACTGGCCTTTTCGCAGGTCAAAAGTTCGGCCATCCGCATACAGATTTCCCCGGAAGATCCCGTTTCCAAAAATGTCTCCCACCATGTGATGTTTGTTGAAATGGACGACAAGCGCTTTTTTCTGGAGCGCTACGTAAAAGAGCATCCCGAAGAAAAAATAATGGTCTTTGTCCGTACAAAGGTCAGGGCAGAAAGGGTGGCAAAGGCCATGGACAGGGTTGATATACCTGCCCTTTTCATCCATGGAGATAAAGATCAGAAGGAGCGTATGGATGCCATGCAATCCTTCAGAACAGGTCGCTGCCGAATGCTCATAGCAACGGATGTGTCCGCAAGGGGCATAGACATTCCCGATGTGCAAGTTGTCATAAATTACGATCTTCCGGATGTGGCGGAAAACTACGTACACAGGGTGGGCCGTACAGGCAGAGGAGTGAACAAGGGGCTGGCCATTTCCTTTTGCAGTCAGGAGGAAAAAGAGATGCTGGAATCCATTGAAAGGCTCATAGGAAAACCCGTTCCCCAGCTTTTCATGGACAAGGCAACCTACACCGAAACCCTTTTGTTTTCCCAGGAACAGTCCCTTGAGGAACTCATTGCGACCCAGGAAGCCTTTGATGCAAAAAAAAGAATAAAAAACAAAAAATCAAAAAACAGATGACGGGCCTGACCACAAGTATTTGATGATCCTGTGTTGCAGGGGCACCCTTCACTAATACAGGCTGGTAAACCTGAAACCTGCCCCTAAAATTTTCCTGGGGCAGGTTGTTATGGCTGAAATATAATGGTAATCAGACTCATTAATTCCATGCTCGTTATTTTTTCAAGTCAAAGATTTTCATCATTTTTTTTCTCTTCTATGAGAAACAGATCCTTGCATTTATCACTGCAGAAATGCACTTCATGCCCCCCCTTTTTCACCAGCAGAGCTTCACTTTTCGGGAGATACAAACCACATACAGGATCCTGAACAAGCTCCTCATGAACCTCATCGGAGACCTTGGGTGAAAAACCAACTATAAGTCTCCATAAAATATAAATCAGAATCAGGGTAACAATAATTCCGGGCATGGTATCCTTTCCACCCACTGGGAGTTTTCCGGTAGCTTTTTCAACAGATCCGCCATGGTTTCATGCAACAGAGGATGCCGCATATCAGGATTTATATCACAAAGGGGCTTAAGAACAAAACGACGCAGGTGCATTCGGGGATGGGGGAGTTCAAGGTTTTCATCCCTGCAGACCCGGTTTTCGTATAAAAGAAGGTCCAGATCCAGAAAACGGGGACCATAGCGAAATGCCTTTTCCCCCTGTCCCCCCTGCTTTTGCAGATGAAAAAGATTTTCCAAAAGTTGTTCAGGTTCAAGACAGGTCCGAATACGTGCCACCGCATTGACAAAAACCGGCTGGTCTTCATAATCCACGGGCGCACTTTTATAAAAATCAGAAACCGCATCCAGCTGCATTCCGTCAAAAATCCGCATTTTTTCAAGAGCCTGCCGGAGACTGATCACAGGGTCTCCTAGATTGGCTCCCAGAGAAATCCATGCTGCATTCACGGATGATCTTCCTCCCCTGCATGGGTCTGCAAACGGGCAGGAGGGCCTTCGGCCCCACCCCTCATGAAGGGACGGATCTCATAAACAAAAACGCGGGCCGTATCTGCTTTGTCGGCATAACGCCGGGCTTCAGGTCCCAGCACAGCCAGCAGGGTATAGGAAAGGGGGCAGTCTCTGCATCCGTCTTCCCGCATGGCTGCCCTGTAAATCCTGAAACCTGCTGGTCTTTGTCCCTCAATTTCCCAGGATAAGACAAAGCTCCCCGTCTCCGGCCTTACTTTAAAGGATAGAGGAGCCTCAGGCATATTCTCGCCGGGCGGCATGGGCGGAGCCTTAAGTCCACAGGCAACGGCGACAAACAGTAAAAGCAGACATAAAATAATTTTATCCGCACCTTTATTTTTAAAACACTGCATGACCATCATTTTCCCTTTTTATCTAAATGGCTTCCATTTCCAGCACCTGATAACCTGAACCGGCAATAAGGCGACCTTCTCCCAATCTGCCGCATCCGGGACAGGCTGGAATGGGCTGTTTTCTGTCCTCCCAGACGTAAGTATCCTGACATATGGCACATTGAAAGAGGGCAGGAATACGCCGCACATGGAGCTTTGCACCGGCCGCCACGGTTTCCTGGGATATCCTGTCAAAATACTTCTGCATCCACTCCGGCTCAAGATCCGATAAAATCCCAACACCTAAGGTGATACTCCTTATTTCCCGAACTCCATTTTTCTGTGCATGTCTGCATACCACAGACAAAATTTTAATCATCACCGGCAATTCATGCATATTTTTCACCTTTTTTTCTGTATCCGGACTTTTCTCCACCTGTAGATTCTCTCTTAAATATCCACCTTTTTGCCCCAGAATTCTCAAGCTTGCTTACATTCCGTGAGAATCACAATTTAAGCCTTTTTGAGAAAATCGGAGGCTCAAAATAAAAAAGACATCCGGACAGCAGGAACCGCCCTATGCCTTTTTTTATCCTCCTCCCCCCCTTTGGGGGGGATAAGAGGGGGGGTTGTGTTATGAGTATTTCGACAAAAAAACCATAACCCCCAACCCCTCTTATTTAAAAAATGACATTATCAGAAACAGGCCCCAGCGCCAACATAGAATTTATCCTTGAAAATACCGTCCACTGCCGCCGATGTCACAGCACTCTTGTCATCCGCTACGGCACCTACGAAAGAAACTCCCCGTTCGATTCAAATGCAACCATTAAAATCCAGCGTTATTACTGCAACAATCATTTTTGTTTGCAGAAAACCTTTTCTTTTCCGTCCTTCCCGCTGATCCCCATCATCCGTCACTCCTGGGACACGATCATGCGTTGCAATGAGCTCTTCAAAACGGGAAGTACGCTTGCTGCCATTGCCAAAGAATTGAAATTTACCTGGCCAACGGCCCGCAGTCTTTATTTTTTTCAGATTCCTTCCTGAGCTGGCTGAATCAGGAAGGCCGGATCGCTGATTGGGGGCTATCCCCTGACAAGGCTCCGATCCACCTCTGGCGGTTTTTTACCCGGGATTTTTCGCACTGCTTTTACCCGAAACGCTGGCCGGAACAGCCACCAACACAATTCTAACATTTCGTTTTTTAAGCCAGTTTTGTACGTAGCCTCCATGTTTAACCTTTCACATGGAGGTCTCAATGAAAAACTGGGATAAAATGGATATCGGGGTCTGGCGATTTGGCATCATCAGCCCAATTCTGCACAGAAATGAGCTGGATGAACCCCTTGAAAACGCCCTTTTGCGGCTTGCGGATCAGAGCTTCCGCCAGCCGGACGGGAAGACTGTTTCCTTTTCTCCTGAAACCCTTAAAAAATGGCTTTACCGCTACCGTAAAGGCGGTTTGCCAGCCCTTGATAACAGTGAACGCAAAAACAAGGGCACCCACACGTCTATCCCCAAAAAAATTGAAGACAGGCTTTTTGAGCTTCGGGAAAAGCATCCCAGATGGGTCCTCTCCCGTATGCTGGAGCAGCTCATTCAGGAAAAGCTCTGGGATACAAAAACTCCTTCCAGGGCAAGTCTTTATCGTTTTGCCCAAACAGCCAATCTTCAGCGGGATCCCCATATCACGCCCCTTCCTGCCAAAGCCTTTGAATATGAAGTCTTTGGCCAGCTCTGGATGGCGGACTTCCTGCATGGTCCCAAGGTCATTATCCAGGGTAAAAAACGAAAAACCTATCTGCACGCCATTATTGACGATGCCAGCCGATTTGTGGTCCATGCCGGTTTCTATACATCAGAAGATACTGAAATCATGATGATGTCTCTGATGGAGGCCATTCGAAGACATGGAAAACCCATCCGTTTTTATACGGACAACGGGGCCTGCTATGCGAGTACCCACTTAAAAACCGTCTGTGCCAGATTGGGGATACATCTCATCCACACGCCTCCCGGCAAACCAAGGGGGAGGGGGAAGGTGGAGCGCTTCTTCCGAACCGTCCGGGATGGCTTTCTTGATGGAGATACGCCGCCAGCCAATACCCTGGAGGGCCTGAACCAGGCCTTCAGTGCCTGGTTGGGCAACTATAACAGGCAGCCTCACGGATCACTGAAAACCTCTCCATTGAACAAAAAACTAAGCTCAGCCAGTGCCTGTACCCTCATTCCCGAAACGATAGAAATTGAATCCCTGTTCCGCATGAGCCGCCAGTGCAGGGTCTATCTGAATAACACCATCCGCCTCAAAAAGCGAAGCTACGATGTTCCAAAGGCTTTGCCCGGAACCCGTGTGGAAGTCTGGTTCATGCCATGGGATCTTGAAACTGTATGGTATGGCCCGGACATGACACCCGCAAAGAAAGTGGATGCCGCCCTCAACGCCCTGAGTACAAGGAGATAAGATGACATACACAAATCCACCGGCAAAACTCCCCATTCAGGATTTTTTCCAATGGAAAAGACACCCCTTTGCCGACACCGATGCCCATAAAAAATCTTTCATGCCGAAAAAAGATCAGCAGCAGATGGAAACCATCCATCGGCTTCTGAATACAGGCAAAAGCCTTGCCCTTTGCGGGCCTTCAGGATCGGGGAAGACAACCCTTGCCCATGCCCTTTTGAACTCGCTGGATAAAAACAGCTACAGAACCATCTTCATCCCCTATGCGGGATACCCCAGAAACGGCCTTGCAAGGATCATCGCCGAGGCCCTGGGTGTGGATATCCGTGCAAGGGGGCTGCCCATGGTGGCAAGGATACAGCAGCATATTGAAGCTATGGTTACTGCCGCAAGGCCCCTTCACCCGGTTATCATCATGGATGATGCCCAGCGCATGGAAATGGACTCCTTCTGGGATCTCAGTGCTTTTTTGTTCCAGACCTCAAGGCAGGCTGCAGCGGCATCCCTTATTCTGGTGGGGGATGAAAATCTTGCAAAACGTCTGGAGCTTTCTTCCATGCTGCCTATCCGTTCAAGGCTAACCGGCATTATGAGTATGCGGCCTATGGATGAAATAGACACCCGTCATTTTATCCAAAAACGCCTTGAGAGCGCAGGCGCACCGCCGGATCTTTTTGGTTCAGAGGCTATGGATCTTATTGCCGCCAGTACAAGGGGCAATCGCAGGGCTGTTATGAATATGGCTACCATGGCTCTGGAAGAGGCATATATCAGGGAAGAAAAAACCATCTCGGCGGAGTTGTTTTACGGCGCCGACTGGTTCAACAGATCCGAGTGAAACGGAGGCGACTGCGAGGGGACTCCAGCGTTAAGGGATAACTCGGTGCGGTAGACTGCTGTCTACAATGAAAGACCGGAAGGGGATAGCCCCTTCCGGTCACATTTTTGTCGGGTATTTGTTTGTGAGAATTTTTGTGGATTTGTGTATGAGAATCAACACCACCTCTCATTAACTCTATCATAATAATAAAAACAAAGGCAGTCTGTAGAAAATCCATGAACATAACAGAGATAAACTGTTACCGAACCAGAGTAACTGACAAAAAAATGTATTTCTGACAGATTCCCAATCTTTTTCAAATAAAATTATGGTTGAATGCCTTTGTAGCTGAGTCGCTCTCCCCCGCACTCAGTCCCCCCGTCCGGGGATAATAACAGATAATCTCCGGATTCTCTCCCCATGCCCTTTTTCCATCCCTCCATAAGACTATCCGGACTCCCTTTGTCCGGATAGCCTTATTCTTTTAAAAAAAGGTTTCATGGAAGGGCTTTATGATCTATATTTCAAATACATTGTGATCATAACAGTATTCTTTCAAAGATCCCTGCCCACAGATTTTTTCTCATGGAATCCCGGAAATGAATTTTTTAACAAAAACCTTCACCAAAGAGGTATCATCATGTTTTCCCGGATGCGCCTGAAAACGAAACTGCTCCTTGCCGTATGTTCTGTAGCTGTCCTTGCCTTTGCCATCACCATATGGATAATCAGTCATATGGCCTCGGGTCAGCTGCAGGAAAATGCGGAAAACCTTGCCATGGAAGCTGCCCACCGCCATGGGGGAGAAGTCCGCGCCCAGCTGGAAGAACCCCTGAATGCCGCAGAAACCATGGCCCAGATACTGGGTGGCATCCAGAATACGGAATATAAGCCTTCACGGGCCATGACAGCAGCTCTTATGCGCAGTGTGCTGGCGGACAATCCTGAATTCTGGGGAGCCTGGGCCGTCTGGCATCCGGATGCCTTTGACGGCAAAGATACAGATTTCATAAATACTCCGGGCAGTGACGACAAGGGCCAGTTCATGCCCTACTGGCACCGCAGCAGCGGTCAGCCGGAACTGGATATCACAGGTGCCTATGCCGAAGACAGCCCCGATGGCAGATGGTACTGGCAGCCCTACAGGACAGGCAAAATATTCATCACCCCTCCCACGGAATACGAGATTGCGGGTAAAAAAACCACGCTGGTTTCAGCCTGCGTTCCCATCCGTACCGGCGGCAGAGTCGTGGGCGTTGCCGGTGTGGATTATTCCATGGAACGCATGGCCGACATCATTGCTGCAGTACAGCCCTTTGGAAAAGAACACAGCTACGGTTTTCTTGTTTCCAATGAAGGCATAGGTGTAGCCCACCCCATGGAAAAGGCCATTGGCGCACATATGCGGGATTTCAATATTGACGAAAGCATTATTCGGGCGGTTCAGGAAGGTAAGGTTGCAAGGGAATATGGTCGTTCCGCCCTTCTCGGCGGACAAAGCTTTACCTTTTATGCACCTGTCCGCATCGGATCCAGCGAAGCCCCATGGAGCCTTGCCGTGGCTGTTTCCATGGACAGGGTGCTGGAAGGCTCCCGTCAGTTGCGCAATATCAGCCTGGTCATCGGAATTATTTCCATTGGCATGCTCTTCCTTGTGGTCTTTTTTATTGCAGACCGCATCATTGTCCGTCCCATTCAGCATGTGGCCATTAATCTTAAAGAAATATCCGAGGGTGAAGGGGATCTCACCCGACGCCTGCCCGTAAAGGGAAAAGATGAGATTGCAAGTCTCAGTGAAAACTTCAATACCTTCATTGCAAAACTTCAGAACATGATTCAGCAGATACAGGGCAATGCCAGAACCCTGGGGCTGGCTTCTTCCGGTCTCAATACCATTGCTTCACGTATGTCGGAAGAAACCCGTGGCACGGCGGAAAATGCAGGAAGGGTGGCAGCCGCCTCCAGAGAAATGAGCTCCAGTGTTCATAATGTCGCCGCAGCCATGGAAGAAGCCAGCACAAATATCAATATGGTAGCCACTGCCACGGAAGAAATGACCAGTACCATCACAGAAATTGCCCTGAATGCGGAAAAAGCACGCAGTATCTCCGAAGAGGCCGTAGCCACAGGCAAACAGGCATCGGAACGCATGATGGCTCTGGAACAGGCAGCCATGGATATCAGCAAGGTTACCGAAAGCATTACTGAAATATCCGAGCAGACCAACCTCCTTGCCCTCAACGCGACCATAGAAGCCGCAAGGGCCGGGGAAGCAGGTAAGGGCTTTGCCGTTGTGGCCGGAGAAATTAAAGAACTTTCCAGACAGACAGCCAGCGCAACCCAGGAAATCCGCCAGCGCATCGAAGGTGTTCAGGCCCTTTCCGCAGAAACCATTAAGGCCATTGGCAATGTGGTCCGGGTGATCGGTGATATCTCAGAAATCAATGCCACCATTGCAACGGCGGTGGAAGAACAGACCGTGGCCACAAGGGAAATAGCAGGCAACATCTCCCAGGCATCCTCAGGTACTCAGGAAGTCAATAGTAATGTGAGTCAGCTTTCCCTTGCGGCATCGGAAATTTCTACGGATATCAACGGTGTGAACGCTAAAACCGAAAACCTGAAGCATGAAGGTGGGCAAATTACGGCCAGTGCTGGCGAACTTGCAGATCTGGGGGCCACCCTTTCTGAACTTGTGGGAAAATTCAGGGTATAGAGACAAGGTCTTAAAAAAGGAGAAAAATCATAGTCATGAACGCATCTGAATTTTTATTTAAAAGTTTTGCCCATGCAGGCATAACCACCTGCTATGCCAACCCCGGAACAACGGAAATGCCCCTTGTGGAAGCCTTTGACAGGGTAAAGGGTATCAGGCCCGTTCTCTGTCTCTTCGAAGGTGTCGCCACCGGAGCTGCGGATGGACAGGCCCGCATGACTGGCAAGCCCGGCCTCACCCTTCTGCACCTTGGTCCCGGCTTTGCCAACGGCATTGCCAACCTGCACAATGCCCGCCGTGCAAAAAGCCCCATCATTAACCTCATCGGAGACCACGCCACCTGGCACAGGGGAGCCAATGCTCCCCTAACCATGCCAGTGGAAAAACTGGCCGCCTCCCTGCCGGGCTGGGTACGGTATGCAGGCCGGACCCGGACGCTGGGGGCGGATCTACTGTCCTGCTACGAGGCCGCCATGTCCGGTGGCATTGCAAGCCTTGTCCTGCCCCATGATCTGCAGGCCATGGAAATGAATAACCTGCCTGAAGAACTTTCTTATCATGCATATTATAAAGAAAATCAGCAGACACTGGAGAGTGCTGCTGATATGCTTAAAAATGCAAAAAATGCAGCACTTCTTCTGGGCGGCTCAGCCTTAGGTGTTGAAGGTCTTAAAGCAGCGGCAGCCATATGCGGTAAAACCGGGGCATCCCTTTTCATGGAAACCTTTGCAGCCCGGATGGAACGGGGAAAAGACATCCCTGCTCCAGAGAGAATCCCCTACTTCCCGGAAGCTGCCATCGAAAGACTCAAAGATTTTGACACCATCATACTTGCGGGCATGGATGCACCCGTGGCCTTTTTCGGCTATCCTGGTATCCCAGGGCAGATACTGAGGCCCGGACACCATACCCTGCAAATCGCAAAATCTGAAGACGATGCCGCAAACAGTCTAAAAACCCTTGCCAAAATCCTCGCTGCCAATGCCGGGGATATTATCACACAAGGCTCTCCTCTCTTTGATGCAGATCCAGGAGAACAGCTGGATATGGTTTCCCTTGGTATCATCCTTGCCAGCATGCAGCCGGAAAATGCCATTGTGGTGGATGAGGGTATCAGTTCCGGGATTTTTTATAATTATTACGCCACAGGTGCCTCCGCGCACACTTCCCTTTCCATTACAGGCGGTGCCATCGGTTTTGGTATGCCCTGTGCCATAGGTGCCTCCATGGCCTGCCCTGAACGGCCTGTAATAGGGCTTCAGGCCGATGGCAGTGCCATGTACACCTTTCAGGCCCTCTGGACACAGGCAAGGGAAAAACTGCCCATCACCACCATTCTCTGCGAAAACGGCGGTTACAACATCCTTGATATTGAAATGAGCAGAGCTGGAATCAGCAGCCCCGGCCCCATGGCTGCCAGTCTTACCAAATTTAAAAACCCTTCCATCGGCTGGGTCGGTCTTGCGGAAAGCATGGGCGTTCCTGCGGAAGAAGTGCACACGGCTTCTCAGCTTCAACAGGCCCTTTCACACAGAAATTTCATGGATGGTCCGAAGGTGATTGTGGTAAAACTTGCCGGTGGATCAATGTAAAAATCATAAACTGCATTTTTTCCATGAAAGCTTCGCAGGCTTATGGTAAAGCCATCTTAAACGGGGCACCCCCCCTGTTACCGGAAAAATATACTTTCAAGCACCCGCAAGCATAAGAAAAAGGATTCCCCATGCGTTTTCAGGATAAAATCATTTACACAATCATCTATGGTTTCATGTGGACCCTTGGCGGGCTGCCAAAATCATGGCGTGTTGGAATAGCCCATGCCATTGCACGGATCTGGTACAGACTGGACCGCAGGCACAGGCTTTTGGCAGAAAAAAACCTGGCCATGGTCTTTCCGGAAAAATCAGAAAAAGAGATCCGTTCCCTTACCTTTAATGTTTTCAAACACTGGGGGGAAATGTTTTTTGAAATCGGATGGGGCCTGCACCTTGATGCTCGTAATATCTATGACTACCTTGAGCCAGAAGGTCTGGAGAATCTCAGCAGAGCTTACCGGAAAAAAAAGGGAGTCATTCTCATCACAGGTCATATCGGTACCTGGGAAATCCTGCCTGCCTGCCTTGAGAGAATCAAACTACCCAATAATACCATTTACAGAACCATGGATTTCAAACCTTTAGATGCTTTTTTTCTCCGGGCCAGAACCCGCCTTGGCGCAAACATGATTCCCCTGCGTAATTCTGTACAAAAAATCCATGACAGACTGAACATGGGTGAAAGTATAGCCATCTTCATTGATCAGAACGCCAATACAAAAAACGGTACACTGATTGATTTTATGGGATGCGAAGCCTATGCATCCAAGGGTCCGGCTCTGCTTTCCCTTGCAACGGAAGCAGCCGTTGTTCCTGCCCTCATTGCCAGAGAAGGGGAAAAATATAAAATGATTTTCTATCCGGAAATTCCCCTTGTCCGTACGGGAAATCCCGAAAAAGATATCCGCATCAATACCCAGAGGTACAACAATGCCATTGAGGTTATGGTCCGCAGATACCCGGAGCAATGGCTGTGGGTGCATGACCGCTGGAAGACCCGCAAACCTGCGGTAACAGAAACGCAGGAGATCCCACAATCACAGAATAATCATCAATAGACTTGGTTCGGATGCAAGACGCCATGGCTGTTTGGAAGCGTAGTAACACCTAAGATCATATGCGGGATGATTCCCTCAGCATTTGCACGGCAACTTTTTTCTGGAGAGAAAAACATGTGGTGGAAAATCCGGGAATGGCGCAGAAAAAAAAATCTGGACAGGGTACGCATGGACCGGGATCTCTGGGAAAGCGTGCGTACGGATATCCCTATTCTCGATTCCATGGCTCCGGATAAAGCTTTCCAGCTGAGGGATCTGGCATCCCTCTTCTGCCATGAAAAGGATTTTGAAGGCATCCACGGCCTTGAGGTGGATGAGTTCATGCGGGGCTATGTGGCAACTCTGGCCTGTATTCCGGTTCTGAATTTCGGGCTTTCCGCACTGGATGCCATCACATCCATTATCCTTTACCCTTCTGAATTTGTTCCTGATACAGAAGAGGTTGATGAGGCAGGCATCGTACATCGAAGAAATGAAGCGCTTTCCGGAGAAGCCTGGCAGAATGGACCTGTGGTTCTCTCATGGGAAGACGTCCATGCGTCGGGTCAGGGCAGCGGGTACAATGTTGTTATCCACGAAATCGCCCATATTCTGGATATGAGAAACGGAGAAGCCAATGGCTTCCCTCCCCTGCCCCGGTATATGGATTCAAGAGCCTGGAGCGAAGCTTTCCGCACGGCATGGAAAGACGCCAGAAAACGTATCAATCAGAATGGGCACCTTCCCATCGGCTCCTATGCAACGGAATCTCCGGCAGAATTTTTTGCCGTATGCTGTGAATATTTCTTTGAATGCCCCCACATCATAGAAAAAAACTGGCCGGGCGTTTTTGAGCAGCTGAGTCTCTATTTTGAACAGCCTCAGGTTTAGAAAAGAACCTACAAAGGCTTTTTCTGTACCCTCAAGAGCCTCAAAAGAAGAAAGCATGCGGCAAGGGTCAGTCCTGTAATGAGGCTTATCCAGAAACCTGCAGCTCCCATGCGTGGCAAAAAAATATCCGTCATGCCCAGCATATAGCCAAGGGGCATGGCAACTCCCCAGTAGGCCACAAAGGTAAGGCGCATGGGAACAGCCGTATCCTTAAATCCCCGCAAGGCCCCGAGGGAAGCCGTCATCACCGCATCTGAAAGCTGATACAAAGCCCCGAGAACGAGAAGCCCCGCAGCCATGGCCTGCACCGCCCCGTCCGGTGTATAAAGGGCCACAAGCCAGTAACGGAAAACAAGGGTGCATGTCAGGGTTATTCCTGCGATCAAAAACGCCAGACCCATGCCAGACCACGCCGTTGCCATGGCATCCCTTATACTTTTTCTCCCCACAGCCTGGCCTACCCGGACCGTGACTGCCGTGGCAAGGCTCAGGGGAATGGTATAAATCAGCCCTGAAATGTTCATGGCTACCTGATGCCCTGCCACGGCAATGGCCCCCAGACCTCCAATAAAAAGGGTAATACAGCCGAAAATACTGGCTTCCATGAAAAGGGTCAGGCCTATAGGCCCACCCAGCCGCAGAATGTCCTTTAGCAGTCTTCCCCTGAAACGGGGGCGGCGCAGCCAGCCTAGGCTGCGATAAAATCTGGCCCTGCCCAGATAAATCCCCATGGCCAGAAACATGATCCAGAAGGTCAGGCCACTGGCCCATCCGCATCCGGCCCCACCCATGGCAGGAATGCCAAACCCACCATAAATAAAAAGAAAATTCAAAGCCACATTACAAAACAACCCCACAATGGAAATCAGCATCTGAGGTCTTGTATCCCCCATGGCCTCGGAAAAACTTTTAAACACCAGATAGCCTGCCATGGCAGGAACACCAAGGCCAAGCCCCTTCAGATAAAGAAGCGTTACCGCTATAACATCCGCAGGAGCCCCCATGAAACGCAGAACCGGCTGCATACACTGAAGCAAAAGTCCAATGATGATCCCCATTATAAAGGCCAGCAGCAGACCATGGTGTACTACGTCCACAATTTCAGATTTTCTACCTGCTCCTACCAGTTGGGCCACCATAGGGCTGACAGCCAGAAGCAGACCATTGAGTCCGAAAAGCACAGGCACCCAGGTACTGGCTCCCATGGCAACACCGGCAAGATCCACAGCACCCACACGACCGGACATCAGCGTATCCACAAAACCTGCGGCACTGAAGGCTAGCTGCCCGATCCATACTGGAATAGCAAGGCGCAGCAGGGCTGAAGACTCCACAAAAAAAATCCGGCTTCTGCCGGATGCATGTTTTATTTCCACAACAAACCTTTTATATTTACAAATACTTATACGATAAATACAGAAAAAATTTTCACGGGTTGAGGGTTTCAAGAACAGCCCTATGCTCTTCGGCCCTGTAGGAGCTGCGGACAAAGGGCCCACTGGCCACGGCTGAAAAACCCATGGCGAGGGCCTCTTTTCTCCAGAAATCAAAGGTCTCCGGCAGGACAAAGCGTTTTACGGCAAGATGTCTTTCCGAGGGCTGAAGATACTGCCCCATGGTAAGAATACGGCATCCGGCCTGCCTCAGATCCTTCAGGGTTTCCATGATCTCATCATCTTTTTCCCCAAGGCCCAGCATGATACCGGATTTGGCAGGGATACCAGATTCATGGGCAGCAACCCTTGATATCAGTTCCAGCGACCTTTGATAAAGTGCTTCCGGTCTCACCTCAGGATAAAGCCTTTCCACAGTTTCGATATTGTGATTGATCACATCCGGTTTTGCATGAATCACCTTTTTCAGAGCTTCTGCAGAACCCATAAAATCCGGAATCAGCACCTCAATACCTGCCGAGGGAAGCTGTCTGCGCACGGCCCTGATGGTTTCTGCAAAAATTTCTGCCCCACCATCTTCCAGATCATCACGGGTCACAGAGGTCAGCACCACATAGGAAAGTCCTAAACCTGAGACAGCCTCTGCAACCCTCTCGGGCTCTTCCATGTCCGGCGGGAAGACTGTCCCCGACTCAATATTACAGAAACGGCAGTGACGGGTACAGGTTTCTCCCAGCAGAAGAAAGGTGGCCGTCCCCTTTCCAAAGCACTCAAACTGATTGGGGCAGTGGGCCTGTTCACAAACCGTATGCAGTCCCTTTTCCTTTAAAAGATGCTGAACCCGTCCATACACAGGCCCCTTTGGAAGACTCCGGCGAAGCCAGGATGGTTTTTTCAAAAAAGGAGAACTCTTTTTTCCTCTGCACCCGTTTCCATGATCGCAGAGATGAAAAAGCTCTTCGCCACTTCCTGTTTTTTCTGTTTCCATAGCCAACACTCAATCCCAAAAAATCAAATCCTGTTATTAACGGCGCAGCATAACAACCGCTGCAGGGCTTCAGATACCACATTCTTATTTTTCTTGACACCAAAGACATTAAGTAAACACTGTTATTAAAAATCTACACGGTTTGCATTTCAGACAATGCGTTCAAACTAAAACATGCCCATTCATGCCCCCTTTTTATTACCCAAATGTTTAAGGAGGTTTTTTGTGAAAAAGTATTTTATCCTTTTTGCCACCTGTCTCGCCTTAGCTGCACCAACAGCCTATGCAGGCTGTGTGGACACCTTTGGCATCGGAGCCAAGGCCACAGCCATGGGTGGAGCCTTTTCCGCCTATGCAGATGATCCATTTGCGGTTTATTACAACCCGGCCGGCCTGACACAGATCAAAAGGCCAACCCTTGCCTTTGGTGCCCACATCATTGAGCCGGATCTGGAAGCAAAAGGCTTTCACATTAAAGGAACTAAGGACCCAAGATTCCTGGATGAACAGGGCAATCCAAAAAATTTCACGGTTAAAGATGAATTTCCCACACTGGTTGTTCCACACCTTGGTTTTGCCATGCCGATTACAGACAGAATATCCATGGGCGTGGCTGCTTATGCTCCATGGGGTCTTGAAGTTGAATGGCCCGGTGATCGGGATAAAAACCCCGGCGTTCACTCTTCCTATCACTCCTACTACAAACGCCTTGCCGTTACACCCACCATTGCCTATAAACTCAATGATCAGCTTTCACTGGGTTTTGGCATATCCATTGGTCAGTCCAAGGCTGGCGGTAAAAAAATTCCATATTACTTCTCTGATGAAAACCAGCCCAAAGCCAGTGCCTATGTCAATGCTGTTCAAAATGGTATAAACCCAACTACAGGACAAGCCCTTAACCCTGAAACCGATCAGGCTGTAATTGCAAATGCCCATGCCCTTGGAAGAGCCCTTGAAATGCATGGTCATGAAATGGAACTTGAGATCAGCGATGACCTCAATTATTCTTTCAACCTTGGCGCAATGTACAGAGCCACTGAAACCATTACCCTTGGCCTGACCTACCGCAGTGAAACCAGCACTGATTTTGAAGGGGATCTTAAAAGAAACGGTGTAAAAATTGCGAAAGCAACCATGAAATACAACCATCCCCAGCAGGTTCAGGCGGGAATCCGTTATGCTCCCCATGACCGTTTTTCCATTGAGTTTGACCTTGTGTGGACAGAATGGAGCATCAACAAGACCCAACGGGAAGATATTTTCCCAATTAACGGCTCCCCATCATTTCCCCTTGAGTATGAAAGAAACTGGGACAATACAAGGCAGATCCGTTTTGGTGCAGAATATGTTCTCAGTGATATGATCTCCCTGCGCGGCGGTTACTTCTATGACCCAAGCCCCATCCCCGATGACACCCTTGATCTCATGTGGCCGGATGGCGATAAAAAAACCTACTCCATCGGTGCAGGATTCAACTTCGGTAACTTTACCCTGGATACTGTACTTCAGCTCACGGTTGTAGAACAGGACCGTATTGTGGGCGGTGAATCCAACAACTTTAATAAAAGTTATATAGATTATATTGAAAAAAATGATCCCATGGTCAGCGCCAAAGCAGGCGGTCATCTGCTGGGTGCAGGTGTAACCCTGAGCTACCGTTTCTGATTTTTATCCCTACCCTGAAAAGGCTGGTGCAGAGTATTTTTTCTGTGCCAGCTTTTTTTTTATTCACACCTCCATGCAGCCGCAAGTTTCTACAGAAAAACCCACTTGACATCTGCCCTGATTTCATAGCTATTCAAAACCAAGGTAAGCTCCAATGCAAATCATTTAATAGAAATTGCCTTGCATGGAAACTACCGAAAACATCTGAGCATTGACACCATAGGGCAGAAAATCTTATTGCCCTGAGCCAGAAGGGCCGAGACTGAAGGCCAACGAGGGCTCCTCCATCTGTGCAGAACCAGTTGCAGAGCTTCGATCCAGACATCCTTCAGGTCCCTGAAATTCTACAATGCCGTTATCAAAGCCTTTATACTCGGAACTGTCATCCGTATAACATTTAAATACTTGAAACCCACTTATCAATAGTTTTCTCGTGATATTTGAATAATGACCACTCTCTCAAAAATGACCCTGCAAAATATAACACCAAGACCGTTAGACTTTCTCTTTTTTTCTCGATATTCTTATTTTTCCATTCAGGCAAGCCATGTCATATTTAAATTTTTTCTGCCAATATCATAAGGTTCTATTTTTTGGTGTCCTGCTGACCTTTTTTTCAAGCTTTGGACAGACTTTTCTGATTTCAGTATTTGTCCCCCATATTCTTAAGGAATTTTCACTCAACAGCGGCCAGTTCGGAACCATCTACTCCCTTGCAACCCTGTGCAGTGCTGCCTTGCTTCCCTTTTTCGGCAGACTTCTGGACAAAAGCAGAATCAGTACTTTTACCTTTTGTATTGGTCTGACCCTGTTATTATCATGTTGGCTCATGGCCCTGTCTCCGGGAGTTGCCTTTCTGTTTGCCGCACTGCTGGGCTTAAGAATTTCCGGTCAGGGGCTTATGGGACTTACGGCTTCAACGGCAATGGCAAGGCTTTTTACAAAGTTCCGGGGACGGGCTTTAAGTATTTCTGCAACGGGCTATCCCCTTGGAGAAGGAATTCTGCCCCTTGTCACAGTACTGATACTGCATAGCTACGGCTTACGTATAACCTGGCTCATTGCAGGTTTTTTTATAGCTTTGATTTTTCTGCCCCTTTCGATTTTTCTTATTAGAGATACCGGAACACCAGCTGAAGAAACCACCAAAACAGAAGAAGAATGGTCACCAAAACATCTTCTCGGAGATGTTCGTTTTTATCTGATCCTGCCGGGAATTATGGCGATACCTTTTCTGCTTACCGGCATTTTCCTTTACCAGACAAGCCTTGCCGATTTCAAAGGCTACACGCCCGGCCTGATGGCTTCCGGATTTACCGCCTATGCACTGATGCGCATGCTCAGCTCCATTGCCGTGGGTCCATGGATAGACCGTCTGGGCGGAATTCGCTTGTTTCCCTTCTCTGTCATACCGCTTTTTATGGGGCTTATTGTGCTCTGGACACAGTCCGGCATCTGGTGCATCTATCTCTTTTTTATTCTGGCGGGAGCTTCCCAGGGGGTTTCCGGTATCATTGCCACAACAGTGTGGGCGGAAATATATGGAGTGAATGTTTTAGGACAGGTCAAAAGCCTGAGTGCCATGGTGGTGGTTTTCAGCACAGCACTCAGTCCGGCTCTTTTTGGTTGGATGATTGCCTCTAATTTCAGTTTTTCATGGATACTGCCCGGAGCAGCGGCTTTCTGTATACTTGCCTTTGTTTCAGGCCTTGCCATGCGCCGCATCCCAAGAACCTGACTTTGGTTCTTCAGATGCAAAACTTTTTACCTTGCATCAGCATGATCTTCTGGTGACTACACAAGCAGACAGGTACGCGGGCACAAACCTCAAGCACCCGATATCCTGCCCCTATTCGTAAATCTTTTCTCCTTCGGCAAAGGCTTCAGCAGCATCGTTTTCACAGTCACGGGTGATGCCGGAAACCCTGTCTTCCATATATTTTCTGTACCATTCACTGGCAATGATAAGACTCATTACCTCATTGGTCCCGGTCCAGATGGAAGCCAGACGCACATCCCTGAAAATCCGCTCCACGGGGAAAACATTGGTATAGCCAATACCTCCCATCACCTGCATGCTGTTATGCACCACCTTCTGGCAGGATTCCGTGATGAATTTTTTGGATTCGGAAACAAGCCTGCGGATCTCGTTTTCAGGTACTCCCGCATCTACAGCCCGGCTGGTGGTGTAGGCCATGCTACGGCAGGCATCCAGAAGCATGGCAGCTTCTGCCACCTGAAAGCTGACACCCTGATACCGGGCAATTTCCCGGCCAAAGGCTTTCCTCCTTGTGGTGTAGCCCGTGGCCACTTCCAGAGCCGGACGGGCAGCACCTATGGTCATGGCTGCCGTACCCAGCCGCTCCGGTATCATCATGGTATTGAAAACCGCATATCCTCCATGGAGGCTGCCCACAATATTTTCTTTAGGAACCTTTGCGTCTTTAAAGACAATCCGCGCGGCACCACCACCCCGGCAGCCCATGAGTCCGTAAATATAATCCACAATCACACCTTCGCTACGATCCACAATAAAGCAGGTCAGGGACTTGTGGGCCTTGGCTTCGGGATCGGTCTTTGCGTATACCAGAAAATAATCCGCACCTTCACCACCCACGATAAAACGCTTCTGGCCATTGATGACATAATGATCTCCCTTGTCTTCGGCCGTGGTGTTTGTTGCGAAGAAATCGGAGCCGCCCCTGGGTTCCGTTAGACATTCCGCTGCAAATATTTCTCCCTTCAGAAGGGGTTTGACATATTTTTCCTTCTGCGCATCACTTCCATGGCGGATAATAGCATCACATACCAGCTCCGCCCCCACACCGAAGGTACAGGCCATAATATAGCCAAGGGTTCCGATTTCTTCCATGACCATGACGGTACTCACCCAGTCCAGCCCTCGACCGCCCCACTCCTTGGGATACCGGCAGCCCATAAGGTTCCGTTTCCCGGCTTCTGCAAGAAATTCTTTGGGAAACTGCACCTTATCCGCATCCATGTCCAGCAGAAGCTGCCTTGGAATGGTTTTTACAAAATCCCGGACTTCACTGCGCAAGGCTCTGGCTTCATCGGACAACAGAAAATCATACATGGCGGTCTCCTTTAAGGGGAATCAATTGGGAATGGCAACCTGTTCCGGAAGGCTTTTTCTGGGCATCATTTATTATTTTGTAACTTCTGAGCAACTTCAAAAGTTACTTTATGACAAAACGCCATAACACGGCATGAGTTGCTGTTCAGCACATTTTATTCAAAATTGTCACCGTTCTAATTTCAACAGCTTCGTACGGCTGCAAGGCATCCTGGCAATTTGCAAGTGACGTTGCAATCGTTTCGGATCAGAGCTTTGAAGCCCTGTGCGAAAGAAGCGGCAAACTGTCTGAGCCGCCACAAAGGCAGCGTGCTTAAGCCTGCTATGGTAATCGAAAAGTTCATCCTGCCTGTGGCGGGGAGTTTTTGCCGCTTCCGCACAGGGCAAGAAGCTCCCGAATAAGATTGCGTCACGGGCAAATAGCTTGGATGCCTCTGCATTTATCTGGCAGGTATGAAAGTTAAAAAAATGTGCTGAACAATTACATTATTTTATGGATTGCAAACGTTTTTCCAGAAACTCCTGCATGGAAAGAATATCAGCCTCCAGAAGGGCCAGATCCTCTTTTTTTCTTCGTATTTCCTCAAGCTTTTCCCTGCCAAAGGCAAGGCTTTTACGAATCTGCTCGGCCTCATGGAGGGGAACATCCGCATATCCGATCATTTCCGCAATTTCTGCCAGAGAAAATCCAAAACGCTTGCCCCGAAGAATCAGCTTGAGTCTTGCTTTATGTTTTCTGGAATAGAGCCGCTGGTTACCGGCACTGCGTTCAGGGGATATCAATCCCTTATCCTCATAAAAACGGATGGTGGAAGGACTGATTTCCAGCTCTGCGGCCAGCTCTGATATGGCGTACATCTTTATTGAATTCATGGTGAATGGATAACACAGATAAAGTTAAAGTCAACTTTAATTTTAGGAAGAGGGAGTTTTCAGGGGAGAAGCAACACCCTTCACGGGTTTTTCGTCACAGGGACAGTCTGCCTGACAGGAAAAAGATTCCGGCGACAGCAAGGGTCGCCCCTACCTGTTTGAGAGAAGCTGGCGGGCAAGCCCCATCACCTGACGGGTGATGGTATGGCTTCGGTAATTTTTCAAAAAGGGTTCCCGGCTCATGATGGCATCATTCACCTCATCTCCATGGCTGACAACGGCACCAAGGGAAAAAACAGAACCAAAAAGCTTCGGGTAAAAACCCATGAGCTGGGCGGCCACTTCCGCATCCATGGTTTTTCTCACCTGATTGAGGAGCAGATAAAGGCGCATACCTTCAATGTCTGCTATCAGTTTGCGGGCAGCTTCGGAATCTTTGGTTTCAAGGGCTTTGGCCATATCCAGAGGACGAATGGAAGTGGCCGGTTTTAAGGCAAGACAGATGCGGGTAAGCTCCCTCAAACCGCCATCGCCCACATGGCCTCTGATTTTACGCATGAAAAGGGCATGGATGAAACGGAAAAGATTTTCAACAGCCGTGGGTTCCGGTGTCGTCACCAGCACACCACGGGATGCGGCCAGAAAAAAATCCAGATTGTTCTTATAGGTTCCGGCCCCAAGATCCAGCAGTATGCACTCGTGGGGAAGAGTTCTGAACCCCTGAATCAGGCGCTGCACCCAGCCTGCGGGCAGATCCGCCACATGGGCTGTGCATCCCTTGGACGATATGAGAGAAAGACGGGGGATGGAAGTTTCAAGGCAGCAGTCCGAAAGGCTGGCAGCACGGCCTTCCATAAAATCCTGTAGCCCCGGTTTTGAAACGCTAATACCAAAAAAAGAATGGAGATTGGCAGCACCCAGATCCAGATCCACCAGCACCACCTTTTTTCCGGCAGCAGCCAGAAGGCTTCCCGTGAGGGAAATGAGAAAGCTCTTCCCGCTGCCTCCCTTGCCGCCGCCAAAGGCTATGATTTCTCCCATCTCATTTCCTTCCTTATCATGATCCAGAGAGGCAAAAGCTTAACCCCATTCACCTGTCAGACCAAGCCCCTTTATCCGGAAGCGCCTCCGGGAACAAGGCGCAGCCTGTGGGACTCTTTCAGTTTTTCCATCAAACAGGCAATAATAATTGAAACGGCAAGGGTTTCATCCATTTCTTTTTCCCTCAGTCCTTCCCTGCGAGCACAGTCTTCCAAAAGATCAGGATTGGGCGGCCACAGATAATGCCCCAGAATGTAGACAGCCAAAGTAGAATCCGCAAGGGCAGGAAGCCCCTCATTAAAATGGGCCAGCGCAACTTTATCCCTTAAGGTCATCCGTTCAATAAGATCTTTGAGTACAGAGTCAATATCCGGAAAGAAAGTCTCCCCAGACTCCGGCATTCTTGTTTTCAGGGCTTCATGGAGCCGTTCCGGCCGGGTCCTCAGCAGGCACATGGCAAAAAGCGCCTTTGCTATCTCACTACAGACTGAAAACTGGGAAGGTGCCACATCTGCTGCAAATCCGAGACAGACAATACCACTTTCATAGACCCATTCCCGGCAGCGGGCTGCAAGAGCATGAACGGCATCTTCATCAGGTGGCAGGCTAAGCCAAGGGCCGGATCCGGACCGAACCCTGGCCCTTACAGCTGCGGCAGACTCCGAATCCGGATCTTCCGTAAAAAAAACCCAGCCGTCAGCCTGCATCTCCACAGGAAACAGTGTATTCTGATCACCCTGCCCCTCACCAGTTTCTTCAGTCAAAACGGCGATACCATAGCTGCGGCCAAGATCTGCCAGCATCTTTTCCAGTTCATTTCCAGTAGAGCCGATGACAATAGCCTCAATCATAAATCTATCCTTTCAGAAATCTCAGAGAAAAACAAAGGCGATTTCTGAAAAAAAATAACATCTTCGCCCACAAAATCCACCATGAGATTTTCATATTGTGCCATATACTCAAAGGTTTTTCGACTGAAAAAACTTACATGTGTTGGATCATTTTTATAATGCCAGCCTGCAAAGGCCTTTGCATCTTTAACAAGTTTGGTCATGATACCCAGCCATCCGCCGGGTTTCAGTAATTCAAACAGAAGCTTCCATTCTTTCTGCGGCCTGTAAAAATGTTCCATGGCTTCCGTGCAGGTTATGAAATCATACTCTTTTTCAAGAGGCTTCTTATCCGGTGCATAATAGGGATCATAAAGGGCCATTGGGTAGCCATTTTCCTCCATCATGGAGGCCAGCGCCGGGCCGGGACCGCAGCCAAAATCCAGCCCCTCCAGCTTTTCCCCTCCAAGACGTTCCAGAAGAGGTATGGTAAGGCGACTCAGAAAACGACGGTATCCTTCATCTTCGGGGCTGTTCTCATGGAGATCATACTCGGCCTTTTCCGCATCCGGGGCAAGAAGAAAGGCGGCATCCACAAAAACCAGATTACAAGCCGAACACTGCCAGTACAGTCTGCGCCGCCCCCGGTAAAATTCCGAAACAAAATCACAACAACATAAAGGACAAGCCTGCATTATTTTCCTCAGAGATTTTAAAAAAACGTAATATCGCTATGAACTCAGAGTAAAGCGAAGAAGTCTGCCGTCTCTAAGGACCTTGAGGACATTAAAGACCTTAAAACCCATCAATCACAGAGCAGAAACACTACAGCCTGCCCTCCCTAAAGACCCTAATGACATTAAAGACCTTAAGGACTTTAATGAAAACCCAAAGACCCTGAAAACCTACTCTATTTCAGGATCTCATCATACCGACCACTTTTTTTCAGTTCTTTCAAACCCCGATTAAAGCGCTCCATCACTTCAGCGTTCGCAGGATTTTGTTTAGAAAGAAGAAGGTGCAGAGCTTCCGCACGCAGGGGCTTAGGGTGATGGGTAATGCTGGCAAACTCTTTTTCACTGAAATCCGTCTGCAGAATGCCATAACCTGCAAGGGTATTCATGGGAAAAACCTGTATCCGTTCCGCAAGCATTTTCCTGAAATTCTGAACATCCTTAGAAACCCATTCAACAAGTATTTCTTCTCTGGCGTATGCCCTGCTGAAATCTTCTCCATAATCATAACCAAGGGTAGCTCCAATATGTATCCCCTTTAAGTCTTCGATTTTTTCCCAGTCAAAGGCAAAATCTTTCAGATGAAAAAAAGACTGGCTGTCATCCACCAAAGAATCGGATACATAAAAAAGAACCTCCCTCTCCGGCGTACGAAACCAGGCAGGAGTTCCATCCAGAAATTCCCCTTCCTCCACACTTTTCAATGCTCTTTTCCAGGGGACAAAAACAAAAACAGCTTCAAAACCAGCCTTTTCGAAGCTTTCAGAAACAATCTGGCTCAGAATCCCGTATCCTGGGAGTTCCTTAGAAATATATGGAGGAAACTCATCCACTCCCAACCTGATAACAGGTTTTTCCGCAAAGGTCCCCAAGGGTATACAAAAAAGCAGGCAGAAAAACCCACACAATATTTTAATTCTTTTGCTCCAATACATGTTCTCTCCTGCTTTTTATAATTACGAATACTCCAGACATTATATTACCATTTTTCCTTTACCTCAGCATAGCCCAAAAACCCCGCAGATAGAATTGCCCACTGTTTCAGATCTGTGCTATGGAGAGCCTGAAAATTCAGAAGTCGGCCTTACAAATCCAGGCCCTTGTGATTTCTTAACTTTTAAATAAGCCAGGAGACTTTCGCCTTGAACCCTTCCACTTCCTTACGCATAGAGAATCTCCGCATCCGCATGGCCGCCTGTGACATAGACGCCATGATGGTTCTTGTGGAAGAAAACCGCAGATACTTAAGCGGTTTTACCGGTGAAGACAACGGCTATGATGAGTCCGCAGGAGCCCTCTTCATCACAAAAAACAAGCTGCTTCTCGCCACGGACTCCCGCTTTGTTTTTCAGGGAGAAAGCGAAGCCCATGGCTATGAAATATACTGTTATAAAAAAGGTCTTGCTGCAGAACTTCCCGATATTCTTTCTCAAATAGGGTCTGAAAGCTTAGGTTTTGAACCGGCAAAGCTATCCGTAAAAGACCATGGACGTATGCTTGAATCCCTTGAGAAAGCAGGGTCTTCCGCAAGACTGCTGCCAGTCACGGATCTGGTGGAGTCCTTACGCATCATCAAAGACGAAGATGAAATTAACACCATTCGAAAAGCCCTTGCCATTACGGAACAGGCCTTAAAAAATCTGATCCCCTCCCTTGTGCCGGGCATGAGCGAGAAAGAAGCAGCATGGCTGCTTGAGAAAAAACTCCGGGAAACGGGTGCTGAAGGCCTTTCCTTTCCCAGCATTGTTGCCTGCGGTGTCAATGCGGCCAAACCCCATGCCCATCCTTCGGATTATCTTTTCACCACCCATGCCCCCGTCCTCTTTGACTGGGGCATAAAGCTCAAAGGATACTGCTCCGACATCACCCGCACTTTTTTTCTGGAAAAACCCGATGACCGCTTCATGGAAATTTTTGAAGTGGTGAAAACCGCTCAGGAAAGGGCCACGGCCGCCATCCGCGAGGGTGTGAGTACAAAGGAAATTGACTCACTGGCAAGGGATTACATCAAGGAAAAGGGATATGGAGATTTCTTCGGCCACGGTCTAGGCCATGGTGTGGGCCTTGCCATCCACGAAGCTCCAAGGCTCAGCCCCATGCAGGATATCCCCCTGAAAAGCGGCATGGTGGTCACCGTGGAGCCGGGGATTTATCTTCCTGAATGGGGCGGCATCCGCCTTGAGAACATGGTGGTGGTCCGGAAAGATGGACCGGAAGTTCTCAACACCACCACGGTTGAAGAATTTCTGCCACGATGAATACAGACCCGCACCCCCTGCTGGATGCCTATCTGCGACATCTTCTCATCGAAAAGGGTCTGGCGGAGCTGACCCTGAGCGCCTATGCGGAAGACCTTGGTCGTTTTCTTCATTATGTAAAAGAAAATGATCTTGAGGTGGAAGAGCTTGCACCCATGGATCTTCTGGCCTACCTTGTTCACCTTGAAAAGGAAGGACTTGCAGCCCGCAGCCGGGGGCGGCATCTGGTAAGCATCCGGGGCTTTTTCACCTTCCTTGCCTCATTGGAAACACTGGAAAAAGATCCTTCCCGAATTGTCCGCCTGCCCCGCACAGGCCGGAAACTCCCGGATGTGCCTTCATTTACGGAAATGGAAGCACTTCTCTCCGCTCCGGCCATGGATACAGCTCTGGGACTCCGGGACAGGGCCATGCTGGAGCTGCTCTACGCAACGGGTCTGAGGGTTTCAGAACTCATGGGGCTAAAAGTTACAGATCTTCGTATGGATGCCGGATTTTTAAGGGTGCAGGGCAAGGGAAGCCGGGAAAGGGTGGTGCCCTTCCATCAAAAAGCAAGGCAGAGCCTTTCACTGTATATGGATGAAGGACGACCACGCATTTTGAAAACCCGCTTCAGTGATTATCTCTTTGTGGGCGGAACGGGAAAGCCCCTCACCCGTCAGGCCTTCTGGAAAAACGTGAAACGCTACAGCCTGAAGGCAGGCATTGCCAGACTGATAACACCCCACAGCCTGCGGCATGCCTTTGCCACCCACCTTCTGGAAGGTGGGGCGGATCTTCGGGTGGTGCAGGCCCTGCTGGGCCATGCGGATATTGCCACCACCCAGATCTACACCCATGTGAACCGCAAAGGTCTTAAGGAAGTTCACAGACGTTTTCACCCCAGAAGTACATAGAATTCGCACAAAGAACGCTGTTCACGGTCGCCTTGACAGCTTAACCTGTTTTGGATATATCTTAAAAGTTTATCATGCCGGGGCAGGGACAGTATTTATCTCCTGTCTCTTATAAGGACAATCCGACTCTTCTCAGAACCAACAGATAACAACCTGCAATCAGGCCAAAAACAGGCTCTTTATGGATAGTAAATGACAACAGACATAACAGATTCTTCCATGGGCTGGTGGCAACCCGGCCCTTCTGATAAAGCCTTTCCTGAGACAGACGATCCAAAAGCGGCACTGCTCTCCTTGCGCAGTCCCCTTTTTCTTGTACTGGGAGAAGACGGCAAACCCCAGCTCCGCACATACGGGCAGGCGATTCTGGGAAGTGTCCTTTCCGGTGAAAACTCACTGCCTCTTCTTGCCTTTGTTCCCCCTCTTCCGCCTGAAAACCTCGGCAGCCGGGATTTTCTCCGGCGACACGGATTGAAATACCCCTACATTGCAGGAGCCATGGCCAACGGCATCACATCAGAAGCCATGGTTATGGAAGCGGGCCGGGCCGGAGGCATGGGCTTTTTCGGGGCTGGCGGCTGCACCCTTGCCCGCATTGAAAAGGCCATTGCCACCCTGAAAAAAGCGGCAGAATCAAGCCCCTTTCCCTTTGGCTTTAATTTTCTGCACCAGCCCGGCTCCCCGGAAGGGGAAATGGCCCTTGCGCAACTTTATCTCAATTCCGGCATCACCAGCGTCTGTGCCGCCGCCTTCATGCGCATGACCCCGGCCATTGTTCTGTACAGGGTAAGGGGCGTCACGGCGGATGAAAAGGGCCGTCCCCTACCGAAAAACCGCATCATAGCCAAGGTTTCCAGGGTGGAAATTGCTGAAAAATTCCTTGCCCCCCCTCCTGAAAAAATTCTTAAGCAACTGCTCAGCCAAGGGCTGCTAAGTAAAGAAGAAGCCCGACTCGGGGCCTTACTTCCCATGGCCAATGACATCACGGCAGAAGCGGATTCCGGCGGACATACGGATAATCGTCCGGCCATGGCCCTTCTTCCCGCCATCAAAGCGGCAAGGGATGCGGCCATGGCTGCAAGGGAATATACCCACATCCCCTGCGTTGGCCTTGGGGGCGGCATTGCCACTCCGGCTTCTGCGGCGGCGGCCTTTGCCCTGGGAGCGGATTATATACTGGTGGGCTCCGTCCATCAGGCCTGCGTGGAATCCGGCACCTCAGATACGGTGCGGGAGATGCTGGCCCGCTGCGGACAGGCCGATGTCACCATGACCGCTGCGGCGGACATGTTTGAGATGGGTGGCAGGGTGCAGGTGCTGAAAAGGGAAACCATGTTTGCCTTACGGGCGCAGAAACTCTACACCCTTTACAGGGAGTATCCTTCCATGGAAGCCCTGCCGGAGGATGCAATCCGCTTCCTTGAAGACAAGATCTTTCAGAAAAGCATAGCAGAGGAATGGGAATCCACCCGCCGCTTTTTCATGGAACGGGATCCATCCCAGCTGAAACGGGCCGAAGAAGATCCCCGCCACCACATGGCCCTGCTCTTCCGCTCCTATCTCGGTCAGGCCTCCCTCTGGGCCATACAGGGAAATCCGGACCGCAAGGTGGATTATCAGGTCTGGTGCGGCCCGGCCATGGGTGCTTTCAATGCCTGGACCAAAAACAGTTTTCTGGAGGAGGTATCCGAACGCCGCATCCGCACCGTGGCCTTCAATCTTCTGGCCGGAGCCGCCACCCTTACCCGTTTCTCCATGCTAAAAGTCCAGTATCCGGAGATTCCGGCACATCTCGGCAATTTCTCACCACTGGGCCTTAACACCCTTGAACCCATGATGTCTTAAAGAGGATCAGGATATTCCATGACCCCTTCTTCCATATCCAAACCCTGTGATCTGGCCGTGATCGGCATGGCCTGCCTTTTTCCCCAGTCACCGGACAGACTGGCTTTCTGGCGGCTGATTTTCCGCAACCTTGATGCCATCGGTGAAGTACCTGAAAGTCACTGGTCCAGGGAAGCCTACTTTGCTCCCTCCCCCGGTGCGCCGGACAAAACCTACTGCACCCGGGGAGGCTATCTTTCTCCCTATCCCTTTGATCCATCCGCCTTTGGCATTCCGCCCAATCTCCTTGCCGTAACGGATACATCCCAGCTTCTGGGTCTGGTCACGGCCCGCTGCGCCTTAGATGACGCAGGCTACCCCCAGCAGAGGGAATATGACAGTTCCCGCACCAGTGTGATTCTCGGTGCCACAGGTACTCAGGAGCTGGTGGTGCCGCTGGCGTCCCGACTCAGCCATCCCCTGTGGAAAGAAGCACTGGAAGCCGAAGGAATCCCGGAAGATATCCAGACCGCCATTATGGAACGCATGGCGGCCGGACATACGGCATGGCAGGAAAATGCCTTTCCCGGTCTTCTGGGCAATGTCATTGCCGGACGCATTGCCAACCGCCTCAACCTTGGGGGCAGCAACTGCGTTGTGGATGCAGCCTGCGGCAGCTCCCTTGCCGCCGTACACATGGCCGCTCTGGAACTGCAGACAGGCAAGGCCGACATGGTGATCACTGGCGGCGTGGATACCTTAAACGATATTTTCATGCACATGTGCTTTGCCCAGACCGGCGTTCTTTCCCACTCCGGCGATGCCAGACCCTTTTCCGAAAAAGCCGACGGCACCGTACTGGGAGAAGGCGTGGGCATGGCCGTTCTCAAACGCCTTGAAGATGCCGAAAAAGACGGCGACCGTATCTATGCGGTCATCAAGGGCATGGGTACGGCCAGCGATGGCAGAAACCAGAGCATCTACGCACCGGGAGCGGAAGGTCAGATTCGTGCCCTGGAAAAGGCCTGTGAAGAGGCTGGCTTTCATCCCTCCAGCGTGGATCTGGTGGAGGCCCACGGCACCGGCACCCGTGTGGGCGATGCCGTGGAATTCAAGGCCCTGCAGTCGGTGTACGGCAAAGAAAGGGACACAAGGCCCTGCATTCTTTCCTCCGTCAAGGCCAACATCGGCCATACCAAAGCCGCAGCGGGCATGGCTGGTTTCATCAAAATAGTACTCTGCCTTTATAATAAGGTGCTGCCCCCGGCACTGAAACACCTCCCCCCGGATCCGGATCTGGACATTCCCTCCTCCGGCTTTTGCATGCTTTCCCAAGCCATGCCATGGACGACAGAAAAAGACCGCCCACGTCGGGCTGCGGTCAGTGCCTTTGGCTTTGGCGGAGCGGATTACCATGCCGTGCTGGAAGAATATGGCAAAAAACGAAACGAAAGGGTCTGGGATTTTCATACGGATATCTTCTCTGTTTCCGGCCCAGACACGGAGACCCTTCTTCAGAAACTCTCGGAGCTGGAAAATACAGAGGCCAAGGAACCCCGGATGCTGCAGGAAGTCTGCCGCCGTTCCCGATCAGATTTCTCCTCCGCCCACAGCTTTCGTCTGCTGCTCCTTCTGGAAAAAGATGGGGATATGGCAGGTATCATCAAAGAAGCCAGAGCCATTATCGGGGAAGAAAAGAAAGGCCAGCATGGCCAGATTTTTTTCGGCAAAGGGGAGTCGCCCGGAAAACTCGCCTTTCTCTTTCCCGGACAGGGCAGCCAGTATCCCGGCATGGGGAAAAGCCTTGCCTGTATTTTCCCGGAAATGCTGGAAAGCCTTGAGCTAGGGGATGCCACTCTGGCCGAATACGCTGCCCCTCACCGCAAAGAACATCTCCTTTCCCGTTTTATCCATCCCTTTACAGGTGAGGGCAAAGAAGAGGAAGAAACCCTGCGGTCCACGGATCTGGCCCAGCCTGCCATCGGCTGTGTCAGCCTTGGCATGGCCCGCATACTGAAACGTTTCGGCATCCGTCCCCATGCCACATGCGGACACAGCTACGGGGAACTCCCGGCCCTCTGCTGCGCCGGTGTGTTTCAGGAAACAGAATGCATGCAGCTTTCCGTCCTCCGGGGACGCTACATGGCAGGAGACCCCGATGACCCAAGGGACCGGGGCGCAATGATGGCCGTACGGGCTGATGTGGAAACCCTGAAAAGCCTCATTGAAAAAGAAAACCTTAATGTGGTACTGGCCAATGAAAACAGCCCTTCCCAGTGCGTGCTCTCCGGCGGAAAAGAGGCTCTGGATCATGCGGCCAAGGTGCTGAAGAGCCACAAAATCAGGGGAATAAGGCTGCCCGTTGCCGCCGCCTTCCACAGCCCCCTTGTGGAAGATGCGGCCAAACCCTTTGCAGAGGCCCTGCAGGGCATCACCCCCAAAGCTCCCTCCATGGAAGTCATGGCCAACGGCACAGGCCTTGCCTATGAAAGGGATGGGGATGCCATCCGCCAGACCCTTTCTTCCCAGCTCCTTTCTCCTGTTCGTTTCATCAGCAATATAAAATATCTTTATGATGAAGGTGTGCGCACCTTTGTGGAAACAGGCCCTAAAAATGTTCTCACTGGCCTTGCTTCCGCCATTCTGGAACAGGAATCCGTGCATTGTTTTGCCATGGATGCTTCCGCCGGAAAAAATTCAGGAGATATGGATCTTCTCATTCTTCTCTGCCAGCTGGCTGCCCTTGGCTATGGAGTGGACTGGTCCGGCATCCCGGAACCACCGCCCAACCCGGAGCGGCGGATGACCATCTGGCTTTCCGGAGCCAATATCAAACCGGAACAGGGGAAAAAGGCCGCAGAAAAAAAGCCCCTTTTACGGGCAGCTGACAGCAGACTCCTTTCCGCTGAGAATCTGGCCCCTGCCCGGAGCAGGGAAACAATCCACCGGCCTGAACCAGCAGCAAAGACCCCGGCAGAGGCCCATACAAATTCTGCAGATGTGGCACCTGCATCCACCCGACAACTTGCTGCTGCGACAACTCCGGCCGGCACCCGTCAAGATTCTGCTGATGTGGCCATGCATTCCCTCACCCATAGACCCACTGAGACTTTACAGAAACGAGGTACCCCCATGGATTCAAGGGTTCTGATGGAAGGTTTCCAAACCTTGAAAGCCCTTCAGGAACAGACCACCCGTGCCCACGAACAGTTTTTATCCCTGCAGTCCGAAGCGGGCCGCACACTGGAAAGACTGGTCCATTCCATGGGAAGGGGCGAAGGATTTTCCCTTCAGGAATACCCTGAAAAACCCTTTTCCGAAGCCGGAAGCCTTGCCCCTGTTGCAGAGAATCTTTCAACTCCGGCCAGAAATCTTTCACCTGATCCCGCCCCGGCTCCCCCGGTTCCGGCGCGACCTGTCCCTGAGGCAGCCGCAGCCAGAGCCCCTGAGACCATGGAAAATTCCAGCCAGCAGGAAAAAAACATTCTGTCCCTTCTGGTGAGCACCGTATCCCGTCATACGGGTTATCCCGAAGACATGATTCAGGCGGACATGGATCTGGAAGCGGATCTGGGCATAGACTCCATCAAAAGGGTGGAAATTCTCTCGGAGCTGGAAGGACACTTCCCGGCCATGGCCGGTTTTGCACCGGAAGTACTGGCCGAAGCCCGCAGCCTACAGGCCTTTGCCGATCTTCTGACAGACCATTCTCCGGCCTCTGTTTCCGTACCGGAAAAAACCAGTAGCACGACATCTCCAGCCAGCGCATCCCCGATCCCTGTCATCACGGAGCTGGTATCCCGCCATACGGGTTACCCCGAAGACATGATTCAGGCAGACATGGATCTGGAAGCGGATCTGGGCATAGACTCCATCAAAAGGGTGGAAATTCTCTCCGAACTGGAAGGCCTTTATCCCGACCTCGCCACCCTGGCCCAGGAAATTCTTGCCACAGCCCGCAGCATATCCGCCATAGCGGCCCTTGTGGTTCCGGATGCACAGCCAGCCCATGAAAAATCCCATAACATCCATAAAGTACAGGAAAATATTCCTCCTGCAGATGCCGCCGCAGCGATCCGTTCCATCATCGCCCGCCATACGGGTTACCCCGAAGAGATGATTCAGGCAGACATGGATCTGGAAGCGGATCTGGGCATAGACTCCATCAAAAGAGTAGAAATTCTCTCGGAGCTGGAAGGCATCTATCCCTCTCTGGCCACGATTCCCGCAGAAACCCTGCAGGAGTGCCGCAGCGTGCAGGCCATCGCATCCCTGCTTTCAGATCCTGCACCGGAAAAGGACCTGCCTTCTCCCATCACTGCGATAAAGGAAACAGCTTCCCCAGCTTCAGAAAGCAGACAGTCCTCCGCTGACACAGAGCCGTCTGCGGAGGAAATCTCCCTTATCCGCAGCACCATCCACTGGGAAGCCTTTAATCCTGAGGATGAAAACCTTCCCGCTTCTCTGGCTCTGCTGCAGGACTTTTGCGATGAAACAGGCCTTTTTCCCATAAAGCAATCCCTCATCGGAAAAACTCTGCAACTCTGCCGTGCCGAAGAAGCCCTCGCCTCCTTTCAGCCCAGCCTGATTGTGCCATGGGCAGCCCATAACGATGAAAAAGCCCTGCAAAAGCTGTTCGTCTTTCTTGGGGCATGGGGCAAAAAAGCCCTTGCATCTTCTAAGGCCTGCTCCCTCTGCATCATCACCCGGAGTGACGGAAGCCTTGGGGCCAGTGATCCTTTCAGTGCTTCCCCTGAAACCCAGAGCCTTGCAGGACTCATGAGAACCCTGCAGAAGGAATGGCCGGATATGGCCCTTCGCCTTGCGGACCTTTCCAGAGAAGCAGGCGCAGCGGAGCCTCTGATGAAAAAGCTCCTCTTCAGCCGTGGCCCCCTGATCCTTGGATGCGATGCCTCAGGCCACATCCGCACCCCCCTTCTCAAGGAATGTTCCGCCGGAGAAAAGAATCCAGCCCTTGCGACCCCTGCCAAGGACGATCTCATGCTCATCACCGGCGGAGCCTACGGCGTAACAGCAGCCTGTGTGGAAGCTCTGGCCCGTTCCTGGCCCTGCCGCATGCTCTTTACGGGCCGATCTCCGGAACCCGGCCCCGAACCCCTCTGGCTGTCCGGCATCCAGAAAAAAGAAGACATCCGGAAAGCCCTGCTACGCCACCATTTTGCAGAAAAAACTCCCACGCCCAGAGAGCTGGATACGGAGTTCAACCGGATAAAAAACGGTCGTGCCATCCGCGACACCCTCAAAAAAATGAAAAGCCTTGGCTGCGATGCCCGCTACCTTTCCATGGACCTTGAAAAGCCGGATGCCATTGAAGGGCTTTTCAAAAAACTAAAGGAAGAAAATACCCTGCCCTCCCTCTGGGTTCACGGAGCCGGTGTACTGTCGGATAAGGCCATGGTGGATAAAAGTGCAGAGGATTTCAGCAAAGTCTTTTCCGTGAAAGCCATTTTTGCAAAGCATATGGCCGAGGCACTGAAAGATATGCCCATGAAGGCCATGATTTTCTTTTCCTCCGTTGCCAGTCTGGAGGGCAATCCCGGACAGGCGGACTATGCCATGGCCAATGGCGTTCTCAACGCCCTCGCCCGGAGAGAAAACCTCACACGCAAAAATTGCCGGGCTCTATCCATCTGCTGGGGCCCCTGGGAAGGGGGCATGGTCACCCCTGCTCTGGCACGGCACTTTCAGCGACAGGGTGTGGGTCTGATTCCTCTGGATAAGGGCAGCGAAGCTTTCTCCCACGAAATTCTTTCCGGCAATGACCCTGAAGTACTGCTGGCAGCAGGCAGGGAGGCGGAAAAAAAAACTCTGAAAACAGAGAAAACCCCAGACAGTGCGCCTGAAACCCTGCGCATCTTTTCCGTCAGAACCCGGCCTGAATTTACGGACCACAGCATTGCAGGCAAAGCAGTGGTTCCCTTTGCCTCCCTTGCCTGTGAAATCCTGCGTCAGGAAGAAAGGCCGGATTTTCGCCCAAATCCGGATACTGACTTCCGGATTCTTGAGGATCTTCGCCTGTTAAAGGGCTGTATTCTGAATGAAGACAGCCTCCTTCCTCTGGAAGTGCAAAAAAAAGGCCGTGAGCGGACGCTGGTATCTCTGGAAAGAAAACCGGCTACCCCCCGGATGCGCTGCACCATCCGTTCCGGCAGTATCCGCCCCCAGCTATCCCCTGCCCTCATCCATCCCCGGCCCTATCCCAGAGACTGCCGGACCGTATATGATGAGATCCTTTTCCACGGCAAAGCCTATCAGGTACTGCAGAAAATTGAGATCATGGGAGATAATGGCATGAAAGCCAGCCTTGCTCCGGAAGTTCTCAAGGCCCATCCCGATCCATTATCCCTGATTCTGGACAGTGCCATGCAACTGGCCTGCCTCTTCGGCTTTGAAAGCAGGGGCAGCGTCTGCCTGCCCACCCATGTGAAGTCCCTTCATCTGCCCCATTCTTTTACGACTTCATCCTTTACTCCGGACAAGGTAAAGGGACTGATTTATACAGCCGAAAACGGCAGCAGTCATATGCTTTTAGGCAACATCTCCTTTCTGGACAAAGATGATATGCCCTGCATGGAAATAAGGGGCCTGACCATGACAGGCAGTGAGGCCATGGCGGAAAACTTCAAAACAGGGGGCATCACCCTTCGCCCCTGCATGGAAGGTGACCATGCATCCTCAGCGGATGGCTCCTTTTCCCTTCCGGACAGGCAGCGATCTGCGGGATGAAAATCCATTGCCCCTGACTTTAAAAATTCTCTGGAGTCGTGATGGAAAAAATAGTGTTGTATATCCTTGCGGGTTATGTACTTTTCTGCCTTCTGCTTTTTGTCATGCAGAGAAGCCTTCTTTATATGCCGGACAGACAGACCCTTTCACCGGAACAGGCAATCGCTCAGGGTCTTCGCCACTGGCCAGAAGAAAAGGGATACCGTGGTTTCATCGCCAGCCCGGAGCCTGCGGAACCGGCCGGAACAGTAATACTATTCCACGGCAATGCAGGGTCTGCCTGGCACAGGACATTTTACACCACAGCCCTTTCCAGACAAAACTTCCGGGTAATTCTGGCCGAATATCCGGGCTATGGCGGCCGCAGGGGCAAGATTTCCGAGACAACCTTAGTGGAAGATGCCCTGCAGAGCATCCGCCTTGCCCATGAATCCTATGGCGGTCCCCTTTATCTCTGGGGAGAATCCTTAGGCTGCGGCGTGGTGGCAGCGGCCCTGAAAAAAACGGACATTCCCGTCAAAGGTGCAGTTCTTTTTCTCCCCTGGGACAGTCTTCCGGATCTTGCCCAGAGTCATTACTGGTTTCTTCCCGCCCGCCTGCTGGCAAAGGACAGGTACAACAGCATGGAAAACCTGAAAAACTTTGAAGGCAGGGTTGCGGTTCTTCTTGCGGGAGAAGACGAGATTATTCCCATCAAACATGGAAAACGACTCTACCAGTCCCTTAATATGGAAAAAAAGCTCTGGATTTTTGACGGTGCACGCCACAATGCCATGCCCGTATCCCCGAATCTCCCATGGTGGAAGGAAGTCATGGATTTTGTATCGGCTCAGGATCTGGATTTGGAATAAAACCGAAGCTGAATAGCATGGGAAAAGCAGGCTTGCGGCAGGATGATACCCGGAAAAAGAAAACTTGTAGTCAGAGGAAGAGTGTTTTATGGATAAAAAATGAGGTTTCTGTTTTTATGGGAAAGATACTTTTGAAACCTTAAGTTTGTAACTGTATGGATTTCTGATTAACAGGCAAAAAGACGTGTTATCCAGATAGAAATTTATGGTCTTGTGCCTATTGACCTAGGTGATTTCAAAGAGATCTGAAGGTTATACGGATCAGCACAATAACTTGTTAGGCCTTTCCTATTGAATCGGGTCGTGGCGACCTAAACAAGAATGATAATTTGGAGATGTAAGTGATCAATCGCGGTTCTGAATGGCATAGATGGGAGCCGCATATCCATGCGCCCGGCACTATCCTCAACAATCAGTTCGGTGTATCCGACCCCTGGAGCTCATACCTCTCGACGCTCGAAGCCTTGACGCCGAGGGTCGAGGCGGTCGCGGTCACTGACTACTACGTTACCGACACATATGAGGAATTCCTTCAGCATAAGAGCGCAGGCCGATTGCCCGATGTGTCTTTAATCTTCCCTAACATCGAACTGCGCCTCGATGTGGCGGCTAAAACGGGCTTCGTAAACATCCATTTGCTGGTCAGCCCTGAAGACCCTGAGCACCTCTCAGAAGTGAAACGCATTCTCAAGCGTCTTCAGTTCCATGCTTTTGGCGACCGTTTCGACTGCACGCGCGAGGAACTGATAAAGCTGGGCAAACATTCAGACGCGACCATCACTGATGACGGCGCCGCGCTTCGACACGGCGCCACACAGTTCAAAGTCAACTTCGATCAATTACGAAAGGTTGTCGCCGAAAGCGAATGGGCGAAGAGGAATATTTTGATCGCTGTTGCTGGCGGTTCCGGTGACGGCACTTCCGGCGTCCGTCAGGCCGCAGACGCGACCGTGCGCCAGGAGATAGAGAAATTCGCCCACATCATCTTCTCCAGCAGTGTCGCACAGCGTGAATTCTGGATCGGCCAACGGAGCGTCAGCGTCGAAGAGCTGCGCTCGCGCTATGACGGGTGTAAACCGTGTCTCCATGGAAGTGACTCCCACGACCAAGCGTCCGTTGGGCAGCCAGTCGACAATCGCTTCTCGTGGATCAAGGGTGCACTGACATTTGATGCCCTACGACAGGCCTGCATCGATCCGGAAGGCCGGGCCTATGTTGGTGAGAAACCGCCACGTTCGGCCATGCCGTCGCAAATCATCTCGCATGTACACATTGAAGACGCAGATTGGGCGGCCACGCCCGATATTCCTCTCAATCCCGGCCTAGTCGCCATCATAGGCGCGCGGGGATCGGGCAAGACGGCACTGGCCGATGTGATTGCCGCCGGTTGCGATGCAATAACTCCAGCTGGTTGGGAGGCTGACGAGAACGTCAGCCCATCGTTCCTTGCTCGCGCACGCAAACTCATCGGGGACTCCTCCACGACACTGACTTGGGGCGGCGGCGCGACGGAGACACGTGCACTTGATGGTCGTGACGCAAACGGCCATATGTCGTTCCCTCGTGCGAGATATCTCTCTCAGCAATTCGTCGAGGAGCTGTGTTCGGCCAAAGGTGTCTCAGATGGTCTCGTCGATGAGATTGAGCGCGTTATCTTCGATTCCCACTCACAGGACGACCGCGAGTGGGCGATTGACTTCACTGAGCTCCGCGAGCAACGGACCGCCCGCTTCCAGCAAGCGCGCGAGCGTGAGGTGGAGGCGATCGCCGACATCTCCGAGGGTATTGCTACCGAGCTCGAGAAAGAGAGCCTCGTGGCCAGCCTGAGCAATCAGGTTGAGCAAAAGAAGAAGCTGATCGCTGGCTATACCGCTGATCAGGCTAAGCTGGTGGTCAAGGGTACTGAAGCGCAGGTCGCAAGGCACACCCAGCTCAGCGAGGCGGCACAGACGCTAAGGACCAAGATACAAGCCTACAACAATCAGCGTCGAACCTTCGTCGCACTGCAGGACGAGGTTCGCAGTATGCGCGCCACCGGCGCGCCTGAAATGCTCCGTCAGATCCAGGCGCGGCACAACAACAGTGGCCTCAATACCGATCAATGGGACGAGTTCCTGCTGATCTACAAGGGAGATGTCGACAAGAGCCTCACTGCCTACACTGCATGGGCCGACGGAGAGGTTCGCAAGCTCAACGGTGTTCCGCCACCGCCCGGCGATCCAAATGTTGCCCTGATTGCCGATGACGCAGATCTCGCGATGCTTCAGCTTGCGCTGATCGAAGCAGAGATGGCACGACTCGAGGCGCTATTCGGCGCGGACAAACTAGTTCGTGAGCAATACGCTGCGCTTACAAAGCGGATTGCTCAAGAAAATTCGGCGCTTCAGACCTTGGAAGCACGGCTTACTGACGCCAAGGGCGCGGCAGCACGGCGGAAGGACCTGCAGGCCGAACGCGACGACACCTATGGCCGCGTGTTCGAGGCCATCATAAACGAGCAAAACGCGCTGGCTGACCTGTACGCACCGCTGATGGCGCGCCTTTCCGCGTCATCGGGCACGCTCAAGAAACTCAGCTTTTCAGTCCGCAGGATTGCCGACGTCCAGACTTGGGGCGCGTTTGCCGAAGAGGAACTCCTCGACCGGCGAAAGGCGGGCCCTTTTTACGGGCGCGGCTCGTTGATCGCAGCCGCGACGGACGCTCTTAAACCTGCATGGGAAACCGGCTCTGCCGCCGAGGTTCAGGCTGCCATGACGGCCTTTATGGGAAAATACCTGAAAGACCTCTTATCGCACGCGCCATTTTCCCCAACGCAGCAAACTGAATTCCGCGCGTGGTCGAAGCGGTTCGCACACTGGCTTTTCGGAACCGAACATATCGCCGTCCGCTACGAGATTTCCTACGACGGTGTCGACATCCGCAAGTTGTCACCAGGCACGCGTGGGATCGTCCTGTTGCTGCTCTACCTCGCGCTCGACGACTCTGACGACCGACCGTTGATTATCGACCAGCCCGAGGAAAATCTCGATCCAAAGTCGGTCTTCGACGAGCTGGTGGCGCTGTTCATCGCGGCGAAGGAGAAACGCCAGGTGATCATGGTGACGCACAACGCCAATCTCGTGATCAATACCGACGCGGATCAGATCATCGTCGCCGAAGCTGGTCCGCATCTCTCAGGTGGTCTGCCGCCGATCAGCTATGTAGCGGGTGGGCTAGAGGACGCTACGATCCGCAAGGTGGTTTGTGACATCCTTGAAGGTGGCGAAGCTGCTTTCAGGGAGCGAGCGAGGCGGCTTCGCGTTCGTCTTGATCGATAGGTTGGACTATGATGGCAATTTCGTCCGCGTCGTTACACCAGCATGGCGATTCTTGGGGAGGGCATGCTGAACGAGTCAGCTTACAGTGCCGGCCTAACAATCGGCTGCACAGCGACCGATTTTTCGCCGCGTCACGGCTCCAAACCGGCGCGTGAGCCGGGCGTTCTGCTTTAATCGTACCAATTTGCAAAAATAGGAAAAATATGCCAATTCCAGACTATCAAACATTGATGCTTCCGGTTCTAAAATTAGCTGGAGATAAATTGGAGCATAAGTTTACTCAGGCAGTCGAAGAACTTGCTGACCAATTCGATCTTTCTCAAGAAGAAAGAAATGAACTTCTCCCAAGTGGTAGTCAAGCCGTTTTTAACAATCGTGTTGGATGGGCAAGATCATACCTAAAACAGGCCGGATTACTTGAATCCCGCAAAAGGGGCTTCTTCACAATATCCCCAAAAGGCATTGAATTACTTAAAACGAATCCAAAGAAAATTGATACATCTGTTCTTGAACAATATCCTGAATTTATTGAGTTCAAAAACAGGAAAAAAGATAAAACAGAAGGCGACACATCATCAGATACAACTGTCGAAGAGTCTTCCATGCAAACACCAGAAGATGCTTTGGCATCCGCTTATAAAAAACTTAGATCTGCAATTGAGTCTGAGGTGTTAAGTTCCGTTAAAGAAGCCTCACCTTCATTTTTTGAACGTGTAGTTGTCGATCTCTTGGTTACTATGGGGTACGGTGGTAACAGGCAAGACGCAGGAAAAGCTCTTGGTAAGAGTGGTGATGGTGGAATTGATGGAATAATCAATGAAGATCGTCTCGGTTTAGATGTTATATATATTCAAGCCAAGCGTTGGGAAGGAACAGTTGGCAGGCCAGAAATACAAAAATTTGCTGGTGCTTTACAAGGCCAACGTGCAAGAAAGGGTGTATTTATTACAACCTCATCTTTTTCCAAGGAAGCTCTTGAATATGTTTCATTGATAGAATCAAAAATAATACTTATTGATGGTGAGCGCCTATCAAAACTTATGGTTGAACATAATGTAGGTGTTTCAACTGTTGGTCAATATGAAGTAAAAAAGCTTGATTCTGATTATTTTGATAATGAATGAGCAGAACAGCCGGATACCCCGCCCCGTTATGCGTACAAGGAGTACCAATGCAGCTAAGTTCAGATTTTTTTGGTGACTGGTTAAATATCCTCAAAGATATTCTTCAGAATCACTGGGGATACGATATTTCTGGCGTCTCGGAAGATGAGTTGCCTTATGTGTACTTTAACGCTGAAAAACGTAGGCCCGATCAAAGAATAAGAAGCGTTGAAGTTTCTGATGTTTTTACGTGCCCGGCAGACCTTCAGGCTGGCTGGGAACGCTTGATGGCCGTAGTTGAATCTGGTGGAGATGTCACTCCAAATTTGAGCAAGTTAGTCGGCAGGCTAAATAATAAAGATTCGTTGTTAAATGACTGGAGTGTTCACCATTTTCATTTGGGCGAGGCGCTTAACGGAAATTTCATTGAAAGAACCGGGCCTCTACTCTTTGCTCTTGTTACTAAAGATAAATTTTATGCAACCAATGTATTTAATCACGATGCTTGGGCTGATCAAAATATAGTTGAGATAATACATAGGAACTGGCCTGATGTTGTCAGTCAGCATCAAATCAAGAATGTTATATCCGCTACTGAAATATCAGAGAATGAAAGACTAACTTTAAGAGCAAAGAATGCGAATAGCTTTTTTACGGTATCGGATGGAACGGTATACGCACCTATTGGTGGTGGCGTTGTAGGTTCCGGATACAACGTCCAAGCAATTATAAGTACAGACCGACAACGATCAATGCTAAAAAGTCTAGAGGAGCATCTTCAATCACAATTAATAAACCTGAAAGATACTTTATGTCAGCACGGTTATTCGGGAGAGGGATGTATAAAAGCAACTCTCGAAATAACTGACAGTAAATATTTGGCGATTTTTCCAGATTACAATGTTGCGGTGACACTTATTGATAATGCATAACAAATTGCTGCACTCGGAAAAATTACTCGCTGCGCTCCCAATTTTCCGGTGAGCAAAGCGATGACGCGGACGCTTCGCGCCGCGCCATCGGGGCGGCGTATACCATCCGCATGCTGCCCCGTTAAGGGGTTAAATGAAATATATTACAATCCTTATATTTTTATTAATTTCGAGTTCAGCGCAAGCAAGCGACTGGTACATAGGGGAATGGAAGGTGATCGACGCTAAATTTCCTGGCATATGTGCGATGAGTATGGAAGAAGCAAAAGTTTGGTTTGGTTCCGCCGCTACATACACAAAAGAAAAAGTAATATTCCGTAATGAATTATGTGAAAATCCTGTTTTTAAAATCGAATCTAAAACTGAAGACAAATTTTTCTCATCATATAAAGCTACATTTGATGAATTGAGTATTGAAGGCGAGGTTGTGGAAATACTACAGGTAAGTTGCCCATCTAATTGGGTTGCAACTGGTTCCACAATAATAAAAACAAACGAAAATTTTGCTTATACACTATGGGATGGTGTATTTTTCAAAATTGACAAAATAGCCCCTTAACAAGGCTTTTACAGCGGAGCGCAAAAAGCCGCACCGCTGAAAAGCAATTAGCTTTCTGACAAAGTGTAAATCCAATCCGTAATGCTTTCATTACTTTAAATCAATTTCAAGGAATGACTATGGTCAAGAATGAATATTTTTAAGACCTTTAGAAAATGCTTTCTTGGTAGCAAATAAAATTGCATTAACAAAAAAACTTTCTTCCATAAAGACCGCCAGTTAACACTCGCAAGTTCTGACCACGGATAAAATACTCGCCCCACTAGCAATTTACCGGCGAGCAAAAGCGCTGGAAATATTCCAAACTGGTATTTTTTATAAGAAATATTGCAAAGGCACTGGTTCAGTTGAATGGGATTCTTTGAAACAATTGACAAAAAGGACGGAGTGGTTCATTGAACATACTTTTTTATCAACCCATTCAATTATGGAGACTATCTCATCATGGAACTTTTCATGATCGCTTGTCCTTCTTGTCAGTGCTGTGAAATAAAAAGCATACCGCTTATAAAACCACCTACGGCGACGGGCGAACTATTTATTGCTGCACCAGCTGTGGTCGGTACTTTTCCCAGACTTGTAACACTTTCCTTGCTGGCATCAAAAAACCTCTGAGCGTTATAGTTCAAGTGATTAAGGCCAGGACCGAAGGACTTGGATTCAATGCCACATGCAGAACCTTTGATGTGGCAAAGAACACCCTTCTCAATTGGGAGGCTCGCTTCACTGGAATCAAACAGACGTTGCTTCTTTATGCCCTGCTTCATGTCTACCTCAAACTCATCATCGAAGGCGATGAGGTCTATACAAAAGTCAAAAAGAATGCTCCCCCGGGTGAATCACTGGGCTGGACTGTTGTACTAATGGACAGGTCCAGTCGTTTTCTTTGGGAACTCAGATGCGGTAGGAAAGACAGCAAGCTCTTCAAGAAAGCCTTAGGGACATTGGAACAACTCATTAATCAAACGCAGGACCTGTCCTTGATTACGGATGGTGAGCGAAGATATGGTAATGTCTTGTTCGAAATTTGCCATGGGCTGATCCGGAACGGCAAAAAGGGACGTCCCCGTAAAACTCTCAAGAAAGGAGTAAAGGTCAGGGTAAAGAACAAAGGCTCGCAATCACATAAAAGAGGACCCAAACGATCCAAATATCAAACACCTCATCCTGAGCATCCAACCACTGAACAGGATATTAAAGACGGAGACATCCATGCCAACCACTGCGAAGCTTTCAATAGCTCGCTTCGCCGGAGAAATTCTACATTTCGAAGAAGATCTAATACATACGCAAAAAATGAAACGAGTCTTCAAAGAACGCTTGATGTCTATTGGGTGGTGCATAATTTTCTACGTGCTCATTTCACTACGAAACAGGTTCCAGCCGTTGCTTTTGGAATTATCGACAAAGATCTTTCATGGGAAGAACTTTTGGCAATTCCCATGGCTGCTTAATCCGACTATCCCATTCAACTGAACCAGTGCCATTGCAAAGGGAATCAAATGAATAATTGGTTTACAATTGATCAAATTGACAAAGAAACTCATATCATAAGCGAATACCGCCACTGGGAAGAAACGCATTGTTATCTCCTGAATGGTTCTGAACGTAGCCTGCTGATTGATACCGGGCTTGGAATCAGCAACATCTATGATGAAGTCATAAAGCTGACTGACAATCCGGTCATAGCTGTCGCTACCCACATCCACTGGGATCATATTGGCGGTCATGAATTTTTTCCAGATTTCTATGCTCATGGCGCTGAACTTAACTGGCTTAACGGAGAATTCCCTCTGTCAATGGAACAGATCAAAGATATGGTCGTTGACCGTTGTGACCTGCCGGAAGGATTTGATGTAAATAAATATGTGTTCTTTCAAGGCAACCCGACAAGAATACTGAAGGATGAAGATACAATTAATCTTGGAGACCGTATTATTCAAATAGTACACACGCCGGGACATATGTGTTTTTGGGAAAAGGAGCGTGGTTATCTTTTTACCGGTGATTTGGTTTATAAAGACACGCTATTTGCCTACTTTCCATCCACTGATCCAGAGTCCTACCTCAATTCCCTTGAAAGATTATCGAGGCTTCCGGTGAAAAATGTATTTCCTGCACATCACACTCTGGATATTCAGCCTGAAATTCTAGGCAGAATGCGTGATGCCTTTCGAAAATTAAAGGCTGATGGTAAATTACATCATGGCAGCGGGACATATGACTACGGCGACTGGTCTATATGGCTATAAAACTAAATTTCCATATAGGGATAGGGACACCCAATGCTGAGCTGACTCCCACACCATCTTACATAAGGTTTGCAGAATCAAACCGTTGTCTTATAACACGGCCCCAATAGGCATCATTATAGAAATCTTCCTGAAATTTTCCTTTGGTAAAGCCGCCAATGGCCTTGCGCCAGAATGCGGTTGCATGCTCAGCACCGCTGATCTGCTTTACTTCCCATCTGCCCCTGTACATACGGAAAAGACGACTGACGAACTCCCTGCCCATACCCTGTTTCCTGCATACGGGAACAATATAAAACTCACATATCTCATAAGCATTTCCCTCTGCCGCAACATTTACAGCGGCAAAACCCAGGGGGACTTCCCCATCATAGAGAAGATAACCGACCACATTCCCCTCTATACGGGTATCCAGTTCAAACAGGCCATTTTTATCCGGCTTTTTATTCGTTATGGAAGAAAATTCTCCCTCATAACTCTGACAAAGATTCATATAAACATTTAAATTTGAATCACTTACCCTCACAACATCCATCATTACCCATCCTTACCATACTATAAAATCCTGCCATTATCTCAATGGGTTACTTATAAGCAAACAGACCTTACAACAGGCTGCAAAAGAGTCCTCGGTCCAATGAAGCCTACCATACTGATCCACCCACTGGCTACAGGACGGCGGATCAGTATGTTTTTTAACTGTCTGTCTTTACTATGGAAGACTGGTGAGTTTTCTGTAGTCAATGGCATTGGCATAAACCAGCATATCTTCTCTGGCCACATGACTGCCTTCTATGGTGATAAGAAAGCGCTGGGCAACGGTAATGTTGATTTCACCGGATTTATTCTGGGTATCATACCGGACCACAGCCTGCTGCCCCTTGATACGCTCCAACTTGCCCCCGTCACTGCCCATAAACATAGGATTGGACATCATGACCATCATTCCCTGAAGCATGGGGGAATCCGCAGCTATTTTCACCTGAATCCGTGGAAAGTCGTATTCCTCATCCTGACCGGTTTTTTTGGTATAAACAGCGCTGGCACCAATGCCGCCTCCAAACATGGAACTGCTTACAGCCTGAGATTCCACCCCTTCACGATTCCATCCGGTCTGAGCAAGAGGAAGAAAAGCTTCCAGTGCACCTGCTTTTTTCTGAGAAATCAGCTGGGTGGCATAGTTCAGACTGGAAACGGCTTCCGTATAGTTGCCTGACTTGTAAAGCTCCATAGCCTCACTGATGCTGTCGGTAACATCATCTGCAATGCATATGGATGAAAAAACCAAGGTGAGACAGAATACCGCCGTACGCAAACATCCTGACTGTTTCATGACCTTCTCCTCAAATGAGTAAGCTACTGTTCGCCCAGCCGATTCCTGGTACACGGCATATCAAAAAAAGGAAATCCTGTATGAAATACGCCAGATTATTTTGTTTGGCAATGGGGATAATCTCTCAAGCCAGCGGCAAAATGACAGCCTTCAATATTCTTAGATAATTCTTCGAATCATACCTGTCACTTCACAGGAAAGGTCAGAATTCTGTAATACATTTTTTGATCCAATGGGATCACATGCCAGCAAATTAAACCAACGTCTGTTTGAGATTCTCATGGCCATGCCATGGGGCAGTATCCTCACCAGGACAGCTTCCAAATCTCCGGAATTCCTTTCATAAAAGAAAAAAACATGGCATTATATAACGATATACCGAGTCAGGATGGATACCCAAAACACAGGAGCTGAACATGTATCAACGCATGCTGAAAATTTTCATTGTGGCTCAGGAGCCGCAACTTGAAAACCTCCTGAAAGATATTAATCCGTTGGAACGGTTTTCACATCAGATCATCTGCCAGCCCCATCCCGATGTATCTTTATTGAAGGACTGTTCCATTATCATCCTTGATTCCTTCACCAGTGACAGCGACTTCATAAAAAAGACACATGCTGTAAAAAACAAAGATGCCTTGCTGATTGCCTGTTTCACCATGGAAAACCTCAGCACACTGGCAGAAGTTCACAATCTTCTGGATCAGGTCTGGATCAGACCCTTTGAAGAGGAAAAAATACGTGCTTCCTTCATAAAAATCCTCATACGCATCAAAGAAAACGAAGATGCGGCCCTCACCCAGAGATACCTTGATACTCTTATCGACAGCCTGCCTGACATGATCTGGTTTAAAGATGCAGAGGGTTCCCATCTTAAAGTCAACAACAGCTTCTGCAGGGCAGTGAACAAAACAAAGGAACAGATTCAGGACCGTGGCCATTACTACATCTGGGACATAGAACCCGAAGAGTACGCCCAGGGTGAATATGTATGCCTGGAATCCGAAGAAATTGTCCTTAATAAAAAAGAAACCTGTCTTTTTGATGAAACCGTAAAATGCCAGGATGAGCTGCGTAAGTTCAAAACTTACAAATCACCCATTTTTGACAAAGATGGAGAGGTTCTCGGCACGGTAGGCTTAGCCCGTGACATTACAGATCTGCAGAACCTTAAGATTGAATTGAAAATTCTGATGGAGAGCCTGCCCTTTGCTGTCATGGTGGCCGACAGGGACAGAAAGATTACCCTTATCAATCAAAAATTTATGGGTCTATTTTCATTAGAGCAAAGTGATCTGGAAGGAAGGAGGATAGATTCATTCATCGATGAAAGCCGTAAATTCACACGAAGCAAAAAATGGATAATTGAACAGGAAGAAGAAAACACGCTGCTGCTTTCACAGGATGCGGTCCTCAAAATTCATAATGAACCGCTTCTGGATATTTTTGGTATCCCGGCAGGCTACATCTACCTTTTTATTGATATCACCCTTGAACACAGCCATAAAAACCGGCTTCTCATAGATGCCAACACGGATCATCTTACCGGACTGAACAACAGGCGCAGTCTTCAGGACTTTATGAGAAAAACACCCTGTCAGCGAAGCACGGCACTCTTACTCGCAGATCTGGATAACTTCAAGGAAGTTAACGATAACTTTGGGCACGATGAAGGGGATAGAATACTGATTGCCTTCTCAACCCTGCTTCAGAAGATTTTTCCCTCAGACAATCTGTTCCGTCTAGGCGGAGATGAATTTGCCATCATTCTTCCAGATACAAAAAAAGCAGAAACAGCAAAGCAGTACGCAGAAAAACTCGTGGCAGGTTTTGAAGAAACCATTGTGCTTCATTTTCCCCATGCAGAAGTTTCTGTAAGCGTAGGTCTTGCCATAGATGTGGATGACAGCCAAAATTTCGGTGAATTATTCAAAAGGGCGGATATTGCCCTCTATGACGCTAAAAACTCAGGTAAAAGTGCCTGGAGATTCTGGGAACGGCATAATCATAGCATCTGAACCTCCCCATGGCTAAAGCCAGGGGCTTTACGGCGACTTTTGGTAATTTCCACCAAAGAAAGCCGGACCGGCTTTCTCCCATGAAGCTGAAAGCCATCGACAACAAACCCTCCTGCTTAACCAATGGGCGCAATATAATAACCCTTTGATATACCTTCTATGTTTTCAAAATAGTAGAAACACCTGGCATCAGCTTCTTCCACCGCCGCAAGAAACTGGGGCAACTCTTCATGGGTGATTATGGTCCGTACCATCCAGAATGTTTCACCCGTATATCCTCCTATACCCTGCTGCATCGTATAAGTCCGATGACTGGATGTTGCCTTAATTGCTGCACCTACGGCATCCTTCTGATGGGTAATAACCGATAGCATGGTCAGCTGAAACTTCCGGTAGAGATTGTTCAGGGTAGTTGTGGAAACAAAAATATAAATACAGGTATACATAAGGGTATTGATGACGGAAGCCAGTTCCCCATATTTAAGAAAATCCATGAAAAGCCCGAAAGCCGTAGATGTCATGGCCGCAAAAATAGCTATATATCCTACTGGCTTCAGATATTTCATGGCAAAATAAGCGGCAGGAATATCTTCATCCCCTGTGGAGCCACGCCTCTTAAACGCCATGGCCTTTGCCACACCGGCAAGAAGCCCTCCAAAAATTACCAGAATAATACGCTCGCTCTGGGGCTCAGGATCGGCAACCTCTAACTCCGGCATAAGTGCAAGGAAACAAACCACCGTTAGAACCACAATCAAAGTGCGCATGGCAAAGGTCCGGCTCACCTTAAAGAAGGCAAAAATCAGCAAAAATGACTGAAAAACAAGGTAGAGAATAATGAAAAGCCAGTAACTGTCAAAATAATAGGAAAGGGCAGAAGCAATACCTTCGCTGCCCGTGAGAATAACCTGGGAAGGAAGAACAAAATATTTCAGTGCAACAGCATAAAGAATACCTGCAAAAAAAATCATTCCATAATCCGTAAGACAGGACTTCATCAGAAAAACATCCTTTCAAAAAACCGCATAAATACAGCTAAAAATCCCACCGGATACCCCCGACAAGGGTATCCAGCCCTCCCTTATCCGCCAGCATGCCATATCCTTTGGATCGATGATGCAGGCGTACCGTGAACATCCATGGTGCCTCCAGCGGACCTGCTGTCAGCTCCATAAACCAGTGAAAAAGAACCGGCTGGCTGTCCTCGCGGGTTTCCACTTCCAGAGGAGGCGTATCACTGGACCATGAAGGTCCCACACCAAAGGCGGCAGTACTACGGAACTCATGACTCCAGGGCATGCGATGGCGGCGAACTACCACCGGCAAGTTGCTTTCCCAGTGATTCTGTATTCCCCAGTGACGGACAATCTGCCCTTCCACTTCAAAGGAAAGATGCCAGTCCGGTATGCGGGCAAAGGTATAGGACAGCGCAAGTGCTGCAATCCTTGAGTCTGCAAAATCAAGGTCAAAGGGAGAAATAAAAAATTCTTCCCAGACATTTCTTGTACTCTGACCACCAAAAACCGTAAGGGAAAGATCCTTTGCCTTTACCATATCCGGCCAGCATATCAGAAGTATCCAGAAACCAAAGAGATATCCTGTTTTTTTCATATCAGCCACCTTTCTCCTGAAAAAGTCTCACCTCCGAAGGATGATATGGGTAAAAATCTAAAATATAACAAAAGATGTGGGGAAGGAACTACACGAATTTACCATAAATACAACAGAACCAAAACATGACCAAAGAATATCTTAAAACAATGACCTGAGATCACCCAGCAAAAGAGCCTGGACAAAGCCGATTGCAGGGCGTATTGAAAATACAGAGCCATTACGGCTGAAAAGGGAGATCTTTCAGTCATTCGGACCCTTTCCCCATGGAGCTTCCATGTTCGACGCATCTGTCATTGCCTTTCTCTCTGCCATGCTCATACTCACCCTTGCTCCGGGTGCCGACACTTTCCTTGTAATCAGAAATACCCTGAAGGGCGGTCAGCAGCAGGGAAGCATCACATCCCTTGGTGTCTGTTCCGGGCTGTTTGTCCATGCTGCCCTTTCCGCCTGCGGCATATCCCTTATCCTCATGCACTCTGCAACGGTTTTTTCCTTTGTAAAAATACTCGGTGCCCTTTACCTCATATGGCTGGGTCTTAAAAGTCTCAAATCTGCCACAAAACCAGCAGAAGAATTAAGCAGCCTTGATTTTTCCTGCGAAAAAACCCAAAGAAAATCTGTTTATAAAGCCTTTCAGGAAGGCTTTATATCCAATGTACTGAATCCGAAAACGGCTGTATTCTATCTTGCTTTTCTTCCGCAGTTTATTCAGGCTGGTGACTCAGTTCTTCTGAAATCGTTCTTCCTTGCAGGTCTGCATTTCATCATGGCCCTTATCTGGCTCTGCATGGTGGCCCACGGCCTTCACCGGATACGCCACTGCCTCAAAAAACCAGCTTTCACCCGATGGATGGAAGGCATAAGCGGCGGTATTCTTGTGGGATTCGGTATACGCCTCGGACTTGTCAAAAGTCTTGGATAAAACCTGTTAATAGAATCAAGATACACACGTCCATGCTGCAAAACACCAAAACAATCCATTCCCTTCCGGAAAAAAATATACTATGTTTTTTCCATTACCACGATCTGTCAGCCATGCGAACCTTAAATCAGGAAAATTGCATGACCAGATTTTTTGCTTGCCTGCTTTACGCTCTTAAAGGGTGCCCCAATAAAACAGAACCTTAAAAACCCTTCGCAGGATCAGGCATTGCACCTGCCCGTATCAAAATTTACTCTCCCATCATAGCCTGGCGGATATTATCATCCCTCATCCCCAGGCGGAAATGGTGCATAACAGTTACAAACCAAAAACAACAGGATAAGTAAAGAGCTGCCATGGAAACCCTTTCTCCCCACAATATTCTGGTTATGCTGCTTTCTCTGGGTGTCCTTCTTGCCGCAGCCCGTATTCTCGGTGAACTGGCACAACGCTTCCGCCAGCCTGCCGTACTGGGGGAACTGCTTGCCGGTGTGCTGCTGGGGCCAACCATACTGGGAAGCCTTGCCCCGGAACTCAACCTTTTCCTATTTCCCCTGACAGGTCCCAATGCCATTGCACTGGATACCATAGCCACCCTTGCCATAATCCTCTTTCTCATGGTCGCAGGCATTGAGGTGGATCTTTCCACCATATGGAAACAGGGAAACAAAGGTTTTAAAGTCGGACTCACCAGTATTTTTCTACCCTTTGCCATGGGATTTGCCTTTGCATGGTTTTTCCCTGGTTTCATGGGAAAACAGGCCCATGCATCGCCTCTGATTTTCGCCCTTTTTCTGGCCATTGGCATATCTATTTCCGCACTTCCAATCATCGCCAAAACCCTCATGGATATGGATCTATACCGCAGTGATCTTGGAATGGTGGTGGTCAGTGCTGCCATTTTCAACGACCTTGTGGGCTGGATGATCTTTGCCATGATACTGGGCCTTATCGGTGGTAACAGCACCCACGGTATGCCTGTCATTATAACCATAGCCATGACCCTTACCTTTACGGCTATGATGCTGACACTGGGTCGTCAAGCCATCCACAAGGCCTTACCCTTTGTTCAGGCCTATACCAAATGGCCCGGTGGAGAACTGAGCTTTGCCATTATCCTTGCCCTGCTTGGAGCGGCACTTTGTGAATGGATCGGTATCCATGCCATGTTCGGTGCCTTCCTTGTGGGAGCTGCTCTGGGAGATTCAGCTCACCTCCGGGAACGGACCCGCTTTACCATCGACCATTTTGTTTCTTACATTTTTGCCCCTGTTTTTTTTGCCAGCATCGGTCTTAAGGTCAATTTTATCCTGAACTTTGACTTCAAACTGGTTTTTACAATCACAGGCCTTGCAATCATATGCAAAGTCAGCAGTGCATTCTTTGGTGCAAGATGGGGGAAAATGCCCCTTAGGGAAGCCTGGGCTGTCGGTTTTTCCATGGTGTCCGTAGGAGCCATGGGTATCATCGTCGGCCTGCTGGCCATGGATGCAGGTATTATTGAGGAAAAACTTTTCGTAGCCCTTGTCATTATGGCCATGACAACATCGATGATAAGCGGTCCCATGATCCGTATCATCCTCCGCTACCGCCAGAACCTCAGTGTGGCAGATATGCTGGCTTCCAGATATTTTATCCATCGGCTGGAAGCAACAAGTCCCAGAGAAGCCATCGGCGAAATGCTTGAGTCTCCATGCCGGACCATGGGTCTGGAGAAAAACCTGATAGAAGCCGCAGTGTGGGAACGGGAGCTCTCCTTGAGTACGGGTATCGGCAAGGGGCTTGCCCTGCCCCATGCCCGCATTGAAGGCCTGAAACAGGCGGTAATTGTTGTGGGAATATCCAAAAACGGCATTGACTTCGATGCACCGGACGACAAGCTGGCCCATGTCATTTTTCTGATACTTACCCCCCTTTCCGATGCCGGTGCCCAACTGGCCATTGCATCGGAAATCGCAGGCATATTCCGCAATGAAACCATGCTTGAAAAAAGTCTTCATATCAAAAACTTTACCGACTTCATGGCCCTTCTGCGCACAGCCCCCAGAGGCTGGTCCCATTAAAAACAGCATCAGATTCTTGCCATTTTATATAACTTATAACCAGATTTCTTTCACGGGCATCAGCGGATCAAAACGCCAGGCCACCTGGGCCTGGAACAGCTCTGCAGTTGCGAGGGCGTCGGTAAGGGCGTGATGGGGCCTGTACTGGGGAAGATGATAGCGGGTACGGCTGTCCGCAAGGCGGATGGAGCCTCTGTTCAAACCAAAAAACTGAGAAAACCGGTAACGAAAACCCCTTCTGAAATATCGGGCCTCAATATCCATTGTATCAATCACCGGAAAAGAAATACCTTCATTAATGGCTTTTCGCAAAGCAGCATCAAGGAAAAGACGCTCCACCTGCCTGCAGTGTACCACAATCACAGAGCCTGCCATAACAGCCAGCAGATCAGGCACAATGTCAATAATATCAGGACTGTTTAAAATCTGAGAATGGGTAATCCCATGGATAACTATGGACTCCCTTGTCAGGGGCCGACCGGGATTGACAACCCAGTAGCGTGAACGGCTGCTGAAAATTCTCTCCAGAGTAAAGGGGACAGCTCCTATACTGACGATGGCATCCTTCCCCGGATGCAGCCCCGTGGTTTCTACGTCCAGTGCCAGTAAAGAAAGCTCGCCCAAGGGCGTATCTCCATCCACTACCCCCCCACCATAATAATACTGGAGAAGAGGGCTTTGGGCCTCTGCAGCCCTGCTGACAAAGAGCTTCTGCCAGTCCGGTCTATTTTCTGAAGCTGTTTTTTTTACCGGGAAAACATGCAATACTTTAATCCTTTAAAAAGGCCTGAACAGACTGGCCTTTCAGTAACGGAATTTTATAAACTTCTGGGCATTGCTTAAAACCTGAAATGCCTCTTTCAGATTCCGCCTGTCAAACTGGCTTAAGTCTTCCGGGTTAACCTTATTATTAACCTCCTGTCCCTCCTGCAGAAGGTGGGCATGATTGCGGAGACGAACCATGGAAATGAACTCCAGCGCATCATGCAGGGTATGGGTGTGCCCCGCTGGAAGAAGGCCTGAGTCACGGATATGCTCCAGCCGTTCAAAGGAATTCTGGGCCGTGGAGCCGATGGCCAGGGCATAAACCCGTATCAATGCCACAAGCGGGGCAGACCCCCGGCGTTTCAGATCCATGGAATTTTTATATTTTCCATCTTCTTCAAGGACAAAATCCTTAAAGAACCCAAGGGGCGGTGTCCGGTTCAGGGAATTTCTTGCCAGATAAGAAAGAAATTTCGGGCTGTTTTTTGCCTTGCGAGCAAGCTGTTCCTTGAGTTCCTCCACCCATTGTACCTCCCCCCAGACACCGTCCAGATCAAAAAAGATAGAACTGTGCAGCAGGGACTCGTTGGTCGGTTTTTCAATCCACTGGTGAAAATACTGACGCCATATGGACAGGGGCTGACGCCATTTTTTTTCCGTGGCCATTATCCCACCGGTGCAATAGCTATAACCGCAGGCCGCCAGACCATCACAGACAAAGCTGGCAAGCTGTTTAAAGTAAGTGTCATGCAATACTTCATCATAGGAATCATCAAGAATCAGGGCATTGTCCTGATCACCACCGGGAAGTAGCTCATCTCTGGCCATGGAACCCATAGCCATAAGACAACAAGGCACCGGAGATGGTCCCAGCTGCTCCTGTGCCAGCTCCATGAGACGCTGCTTGATGCTGCGGCCAAAAACACTCATGGCACTGCCCACCATATGCGAGTTGGCCCCCTCATTCACCATCCGGATAAAACTGGAATCAATTTCACTTTTCATACGAATCAGCTCGTCCATATCCTGAGCCCTCAGAATACGGGCCACCACCAGCAGACTGTTCTGGGACTCATAGCGCAGCAGATCTGAAATGGATATCATGCCAATACATCTTTTGTTCCGCATTACCGGAAGATGATGAATATTGTAGCGCAGCATGCAGAGCATAGCCTCAAAAACATATTCCTGTGCTTCCAGAGTAATCAGATCGCTGGACATGATAACAGAAACCGGCGTCTCCATAGGCAGTCCCCCGGCAATAAAACGTGTACGCAGATCCCGGTCTGTGACAATGCCAGCAATGGCAGAAATGCTGTCATTAGGGCCATGGGTAATCAGCAGACATGAAACCCCTTCTTCTGTCATTTTACGAGCTGCGTCATACACACTGGCTGCGGCATCAATGCTGACAATCTCCCGGGTAAGAAGTTTCTGAATCCGGGTACGCATCACATCATTCATCTGCTGGGCACGGGATACGGCCTGACTCAGGCGGGTTTTACCCCCAATTTCCACAAAATCGGCAAAGGAATCATGCTGATCACAAAGCTCGTTAAAAATATCTTCGGGAATAATATAAAGAAGGGTATCTTCCAGAGCCTTTGCTGGAAAACGTACACGATTGTGCATAAGAAGACTCAGGTGGCCAAAAACAGATCCTTCTTCCAGACGATTATAAAGGCTGCCGTTCCTGCGGTAAACTTCAACAGCCCCACTACGGATGAAGTATATTTCATGAATACTTTCACCTGAAGTAAGGATGGTGCTGCCTGCCTTGAAATAACGGACATCCACCCTGGCTGAAATTCCATGCACCACCTCTTCGGGCAGCTCGGCAAAGGGTTCAAAACGACGCAGATGTTCAGAAATATCCATCAGCTCAACTTCCATAAAGCAATCCCTTCCACCCCGCATGCAATTCAGGCTGTGACATTTTTAATGTATGGACAGGGGAATATTTCATCCCCTGTTTACTCATTTTTTTGCTTAAGCCCCGGCAGCCTGCTTTTTAGGACGCGGCTCCGTGGAAAGCCCCTTGATCAGAGACCAGCAGCCCACCAGCAGAATTATCGTGAAAGGAAAACCCGTTGAAACGGCCATGGCCTGCAAAGCCACAAGACCACCGCCAACAAGCAGAGCAATGGCCACCAGACCTTCAAAGGTGCACCAGAAAACCCGCTGAGGCGTAGGAGACTGGACTTTACCTCCTGCGGAAATGGTATCAATCACAAGAGAGCCGGAATCCGATGAAGTAACAAAAAACACTATCACCAGAATAATGGCTACAAAGGAGGTAAGCTGTGCCAGGGGCAATGCATCCAGCATGGCAAAAAGCTGCAGGGGTAAAACAGCTTCAGCTGCTGCCGTGTAACCGTCTTTAACAAACTGACGGATGGCTGTGCTGCCGAAAACCGTCATCCAGAGTACACAGGCCGCCGAAGGAATCAGAAGTACGGAAATCAGAAATTCCCGCACTGTGCGGCCCCTTGAAACACGGGCAATGAACATGCCCACAAAGGGAGACCAAGAAATCCACCATGCCCAGTAAAAGGAAGTCCAGCCTTCGGCAAAATTGCTGTCCGCACGACCAATGGGGTTGGCCAAAGCAGGCAGGTGCTGAAGGTAGGCACCAAGGTTTGCAAAGAAACCGGTGACAATGGCCATGGTGGGCCCCACCACAAGCACAAAAAGAAGCAGAAAAGCCGCCAGTATCATATTAATTTTTGAAAGCCTCTGTACTCCTGCAGTAAGACCGGCAATCACAGATATCAGTGCCACTATGGTAATGGCAATGACCAGCAGCACCTGAGTTGTCACTCCCGATGGCAGTTTAAAAAGGTAGTCAAGACCGGCTGCGGCCTGGGAGGCACCAATACCAAGGGAGGTCGCAAGACCAAACAACGTGGCTATAATAGCTACTATATCAATGACATGTCCCGGCCAGCCCCAAACACGCTCACCCAGCAGAGGATAAAAAATGGACCGGATGGTCAGCGGCAAACCTTTATTAAAGGCAAAAAGGGCAAGCCCCAGCGCCAGTACAGAATAAATGGCCCAGGGGTGCAGCCCCCAGTGGAAAATGGTCGCCGCCATACCCAGGCGCTCCGCAGCAAGGGAATCACCAACAGCACCTCCAAGGGGTGCCCAGTCCGTACGAACACCACCATCCATAATTATGCCACCATAGGCAGTGCTGTAATGGGCAAGGGGCTCAGACACACAATAAAACATGAGACCTATACCCATCCCTGCAGCAAAAAGCATGGAAAACCAGCCGGGATAGGAAAATTCCGGCACAGCCTCTGTTCCGCCAAGGCGGACACGGCCAAGAGGGGATACTATAAGCCCAAGGCAGACGAGTACAAAAACATTGCCCGCAGAAATAAAAAACCATGAAAGATTGGATGTCAGCCAGCCACGGATACTGCTGAAAACCGGTTCCGCCTGCGCCTGAAAGATCAGAGTAACGGCAACAAAAAGAATAGTTATAAGAGCAGCTGTCCCAAAAACAGGATTATGAATATCAAAACCAAAACGCCCTATTTTTATAAAGACATTATCCTGCCCCACCTGGTAGTCCGTATCAATGGGACTCACCTCTCCATCTGGCTCAATCTTATCAAGGTTTTTTTCTTCCATGGTCAATCACTCCCTGGTCCTTATGGTTAATAAAACAAAGGTAAAAATGAAAAACTGACCGTTAAATAAATCAGTTTCCCACCTTTATCCGACAATAAGAAATTCTTTTTATATAAGTTTATTTCTCAGGTTCAGAGATTCCTGTCAAGAACAGACTATGCGGCACAGCGTGCAGCTTTCTGAAACAATCCTTACACACAGATTCAGCATATGGATTTTCTTATACTTGCCGGAAAAAGCCGGAAAGGGTATAAAGCAGAGTGGTTGTTTATATAAACGGAATATGGATTCCGGAGACCGAAACAACCGGTGATCCACTTTCATGTACAGGCCTCACAAGCCTTTTATTCAATGAAGGAATACTTCCATTCCCTGCCATCTCCCCCAACAGGTGATCTTATGATAGGTATATCCAAACTTTACTGCGGCACAGTCGAACCTTCGGATGCTTTACGCTACGGACGCCACTCCGGCTCCCTTCCCTCCCACCTTCTGCAGTTTTCCGAAGATAAAAAACCCGTTGTGGTCTGGAACATGACCCGGCGCTGTAACCTCAAATGCGTACATTGCTATGCCCATGCCAAGGATGAGGCCTTTGCCAATGAGCTGAGCACTGATGAGGGAAAAGCCCTCATCAGGGATCTTGCAGCCTTTGGTTCTCCGGTTATGCTCTTTTCCGGCGGAGAACCCCTGATGCGCAAAGACCTTCCGGAGCTGGCGGAATATGCCGTTTCCCAGGGTATGCGGGCGGTTATTTCCACCAACGGTACCCTGATCACAAAAGAAAAAGCAAAACGCTTAAAGGAAGTGGGCCTTTCCTATGTGGGCATCAGTCTGGATGGCATGGAAGCCGTCAACGACCACTTCAGGGGAGTTAAAGGCGCTTTTCAGGCAGCCCTTGACGGCATCCGTAACTGTCAGGAGGCTGGCATCAAGGTGGGACTGCGCTTTACCATGAACAAGCAGAACGTTGCCGAGATACCCGGCATATTTGATCTCATGGAAAAAATGGAAATCCCAAGGGTCTGCTTTTATCATCTGGTCTATGCAGGCCGGGGCTCAAAGCTGGTGGAAGATGATCTTTCCCACGAAGAAACCCGCAAGGCCCTGGACCTTATTCTGGACCGGACACGGGATCTGCACGAAAGGGGCAAGCCCAAGGAAGTGCTGACCGTAGATAACCATGCCGACGGCCCTTACATTTACCTGCGTCTTTTACAGGAAGACCCGGCAAGGGCTGAAGAGGTCATGGAACTTTTGAAAATGAACGAAGGCAACTCTTCCGGCCGGGGTATCGGCTGCGTTTCCTGGGACGGTGAAGTACACGCAGATCAGTTCTGGCGTCACCACAGCTTCGGGAATATCAGAAAAACCCCCTTTTCGCAGATCTGGTCCCAACCCGAAGACCAGCTTCTCGCCCAGCTAAAACACAAAAAAGATTTTGTTACAGGGCGCTGTGCCACCTGTAAGTGGCTGGATATCTGCGGTGGCAACTTCCGGGTACGTGCCGAAGCCTTAACCGATGATGTATGGGCTCCGGATCCGGCCTGTTATCTTACGGATGAGGAAATCAGCCAGAGTATTTAGGCTGAAAATACATATAAAAAAATATCACTGATAATTTCAGAGAAAAAATCCGGCCGTTCTCCATGGAGGCGGCCCTTTTCTTCCTTCAGAACAGAAATTTTCCGAACCCATCAGCAAGGAGATATCCATGCTTTTTCCAGATTCCCGGCCACGACGCCTTCGCCAGAGCCCAGTTATCCGCAGCATGGTACGTGAAACAAGTTTAAGCGTGAACAATCTGGTACTCCCCCTCTTTGCCGTACCCGGCAAAGGCGTGGCAAACCCCATAAACGCCCTTCCGGGACAAGCCCAGCTTTCCTGTGACAATATCAAAAAAAAAGCAAAGGAAGCCTGGGACTTAGGTATTCCCGCAGTAATTCTATTCGGTGTTACCGAGAAAAAAGATCCTTTAGCCACCCAGGCCTATAAAAAAGACGGCATCGTCCAGCAGGCCATTAAGGCCGTTCGCGATGCCGTACCGGAAATGCTGGTTATTACGGACGTATGTCTTTGTCAGTTCACGGACCACGGACATTGCGGCATTGTGGAAAAGGGGCGCATAGACAACGATGCCACCCTGGATCTTTTGGCCCGCACCGCCGTCAGCCATGCCAGTGCCGGTGCCCAGATGGTAGCCCCTTCGGACATGATGGACGGCCGCGTGGCTGAAATCCGTGAAGGTCTTGATCAGGAAGGTTATACGGATGTTGCCATCATGAGCTATGCCGTAAAATATGCCTCCGCCTTTTATGGCCCATTCCGGGAGGCCGCAGGCAATGCTCCGGAATTCGGTGACCGGAGAACCTATCAGATGGATCCTGCCAACAGCAGGGAAGCCATGCGGGAAGCCTCCATGGATGTGGAAGAAGGTGCAGACATCATCATGGTGAAACCTGCCCTTGCCTATCTGGATATTATTACCCGCCTGAGGGATGAACTGGATCTTCCCGTGGCCGCCTACAATGTCTCCGGTGAATATGCCATGATCAAGGCTGCTGCTGAAAAGGGCTGGATTGACGGCGATGCTGCCATGATGGAAACCCTTTTATCCATTCGCAGGGCCGGTGCGGATATCATCCTCACCTACTTTGCCATGGAAGCAGCACGCAAACTCAGGGGCTGATTTTTTATAAGGAAGGATAAGTATGCACGCAAATAACAGCCACCCCGGAACCACTTCCGGCAAACGGGATACCCTGCGCCTTGTGGCATGGGAAACCACCCGAAGCTGCAATCTGAACTGCATCCACTGTCGTGCTGCAGCCAGAAACGAACCCTATCCCGGAGAACTCAGCACCGAGGAAGCCTTCAGGCTTATGGGGGATATCCGCAAACTGGGAGAGGTTATTGTCATTCTTACCGGCGGTGAACCCCTTCTGCGTAAGGATATCTTTGATATAGCAAAGCATGGTACGGATCTCGGGCTGCGCATGACCATGGCTCCCAATGGAACCCTTGTAACACCTGAAAATGCAGAACGCATGGCAGATGCAGGTATCAAACGCATTTCCATCAGCCTGGACGGTGCCACAAAGGAGGTGCATGATGCTTTCCGTGCCATGCCCGGTGCCTTTGAAGGTGCCATGCAGGGAGTTGCCAACGCAAAGGCAGCAGGCATTGAGTTTCAGATCAACACTACAATCACCAAAAAGAATCTGGAAGAGATTCCTAAAATTCTGGATCTTGCGGTTTCCCTGGGTGCTGCGGCCCATCATATTTTTCTTCTGGTGCCCACAGGTCGTGGCAAGGAGATTGAAGAGACAGCCATTGATGCGGTTCAGTACGAAGAAACCTTAAACTGGTTTTATGATCAGCGGGACAAGGTGCCCTTACAGCTCAAAGCCACCTGTGCTCCCCACTACTACAGGATTCTCCGCCAGAGGGCAAAGGCGGAAGGAAAGACCATTTCCCCTGCCACCCATGGACTGGATGCCATGACCAGAGGATGCCTTGGCGGAATCGGCTTCTGCTTTGTCTCCCATGTGGGCGAAGTTCAGCCCTGCGGTTTTCTGGAAACACCCTGCGGCAATGTGAAGGAAAGCTCTTTTGTGGATATCTGGCAGAAATCCCCTACCCTTTTACGGTTAAGGGACTATGATCAGCTCACGGGAAAATGCGGTCCCTGTGAGTACAGGGCCGTATGCGGTGGATGTCGGGCCAGGGCCTATGAAGCAACTGGTGATTTCATGGCCGAAGAACCCCTCTGCCAGTATCAGCCCGGGGACACCCGAAAAAGCTGATCCTGAGGGCACGGGCACCCTTTAGGGATGCCCGTGAAAAAACAGTACAGAATAATTCATAAAAAATCAGTTAATTTTGACCACCATAACAGCCGTCTCTTCCAAAGCCCGGACCAGCTTCATACTCACATCACCCAACACAAATTCTTCCGCCTTGCTCATCTTTTTCCGGCCAATGACAACCATGTTATGGGGTGCCTTTTTAAAATAAGACATAATACCCTCTGCAACAGTGGCAAAGGGACCGGATATGATATCCGCATAAATATTGTCAGGGTCCATACCACCTGCCACAAGGGTATCCCTTGACCACTGGACAGCTTTATCCCCCCTTTCAGGAAGCGATGCAACAAAACGGTAACCCATCAGCTCTTCACTGCCCGATGGCGTTCTGTTTACATAAAGGAGGGTAATTTTTGTTTTTTCCGGAGAAAGGGCAAGCCCTGCTATATATTCCACCACGGCCCGGGAACTGGCCGCATCCGCTACAGGAATCAGAATGGAATTGATCACACTTCACCTCCTACAGGGAACGGAGAAACCCCTCAAGGTCCTCAATAATTTCATCAATGAATTCATAGTATACATCCGTCCCCCTGGAAAAATGCAGGAGGATGTCATTCAGCATACGGGGCAGATAGGGATAAAGCTTGCGAAGATTTATAAAACGGCTGGCATCCAGAAGGGACATATCCTCTTCCACAATCTGATCAAAGAAATCTCCGTAGAGCTCTCTTTCATGGCGGATCATGTACAACTCATGGAAGCCTTTACCCACAGTGTAGATCAGAAGATTCCCCAGACCAAAAAGATCCAGACTGAAGGGGTTTTCCGGAGCATCGTATTCATAATCAAAATCAATCCAGACATAATTGCCTGTACGATTTTCTATCATGAGATGGTCATTTCGGATATCACCATGCCGGAAACCATTGATATGCAAAAAACGGATGGACCGGAAGGCATCAAGGAGTTTCGCCAGAAGGCCGGGCATTATTTTTTCATAATATACCTTGTGGGGGATCTGAAAATAATCACCCATGGCCACATAAAAATTCGCACCCCGGACAATATCCAGAATTCGAATATTATTCCCCATGGAATCCCGATACACTTCACCCTGCATAAAATCATCCCTGCCGCGGACAAGATCCAGAATATCACCTTCCTTATCCGGGTCACGGTAACAGCGTATGGGAACGCCACCAATTTTTGTATTAAAGGTTTCAAGAAAAGAAAGCTTGATTATTTTCCGGTCGCCGGTGGCATCTTCTATGACGCGCTTCACCCAGTATTTGGGATCTTCCACACCAAACCGACGCTCCATTTCGTTACCCGTTACCCGGAATTTACGGCCACCTATCTCAATGATGTCTCCGGATGTTATCTCAAAAAAACCTGTGGTATCAGTAACAATCCGACCGCCTTTTTTCATAGAGCCAGACCCTGCATCATACGAAGGGGCAGACTGCCCGCAGCTGCCTTCACCATTTCAAAGAAATTTCTTAGCCCTGTATGTTCTATGCGCAGGCCCAGATGGGCCGCAAGAACACAGAAAGAATCCTGATCATCTTCATGGAGAATCCATGGATCACTGTGGTACATTTTCAAAAGCCCCAAAGTGTGTTCATGGTATTTTATGGGAACGGACAGCATGGACATGATACCTTCTGAAATGGCTTCCTCCGGGTAAAGAACACGGTCATCATTTTTGATATCCTGATAAAAAACCACCTCTCCGGAAAGGGCTTCCCTGTTTTTATTATCATCCACAATAATGGGACCCTTACTTAAATACTCTTCACTCAGTCCATAACTGGTAACACGGAAAAGCTGATTTTCCCTGTCATCATAAAGAAAAATACTGCAGGCTTTAATATTGAAGGCCTTACATATACCTTCCACCAGATGATGGTTGAGAACCGTCAGATCTTCATAGGTGGAAATGGCATGGCTGATGGCTTTGAATTCCCGGAGATTGATACGGGATACAGGCTTTGGCTCCATGGTTTTCCTCGCTTTGCTGAAGTTGCAGAAAAATACAATGGTGTAACAGGGAAGTTCTTGATCATATGCGGGACAGGAATAATATTTTCTTGTTTAAACTTATAAACCATGATCTGTTGTAAGGTCAAACCATAATATACGGCACCGCACAATGAAATTGAATAAAAAAGGAGTCAAGTATGGTAATCTACCGTTTTGAAACTGAAAGCCCTAGTTTAGCAGAGACTGTTTTTATTGCACCAAACGCGACTGTCATAGGTGATGTTCACATGGCAGCAGGCAGCTCTCTATGGTTTTCTGCCGTAATCCGGGGAGATACCGCCCCCATCCGGATTGATGAGAACACCAACATCCAGGATCTTTGCATGCTCCATGCCGATCCAGGTTTTCCGCTGACCCTCGGCAAAAACATCACTGCCGGTCACAGGGCCATACTCCACGGCTGCACCGTGGAAGATGACTGTCTCATAGGTATGGGCGCTGTTGTAATGAACGGTGCTGTCATCGGCAGGGGCAGCATAGTAGCCGCAGGTGCTGTGGTGCTTGAAAACACCATTGTTCCCCCCTTCAGCCTCATTGCGGGTATGCCTGCAAAAGTTGTCAAAAACTTTGGAGAAGATATCATTGAAGTAATCCGGGAGTCTGCAAAACACTATTGTGAAAAGGCAGCATCCTACAGGAATCCGGAAAAGTTTGAATAAGCTGGATCACCGGGAATGGGTTTTCTGTTTACCACCCTGACTCAGCCACGGCTTTCCGATCAGTTTATTATCAGGTCCATGGTGCGGACTTTTAATACGGGCAGGCTTGAAGGCCTGCCCCTACGATGGCTGAAAGACAGTGGTAATCGGATCAGGTTTTATTCTCAGCTTCTTGAATGACATCAAAAAGCTGTTTAATGATTTTTGGGTGTAGTATTTCTCCAGTGTGACAGGGCAAAACCATTCGAAAAGTTTTGTTGATGTAAATCCGATGGCTGCCTTTTTGACGATCTAAAATAAACCCACTACGGAGAAGTAGCTTCTCTGCTTCTTTTGCGGTAAGCCTTGGATATTCAGGCATGGATAGCCACTTCTATGGGGGATATAATTACCTTGCGCTTTTGAAGTGCATGTAATTCTTCCGTTTTAAGGCTTTCCATATATAATTCAGCAGCCTCCTGAATATTCAAAAGCACTTCTTCGTAAGTATTACCTTGTGTAACGCATCCTTTTAATTCAGGAATTTGGGCAAAATAGCCAAATTCATCCCTTTCGATAACGGCAGTCAAGATCATGGCAATTACTCCTGCATTTAAAAAAATATTTTACTTGAAAATGTAAGGGTTCGCAAACTCTCCTCCCCCAAGCCCTCGACCTTAATAACATTATCTAAACATTTCTGCCTTCCGTTTTTTAAGCCCTTTGCGTAAAATTGTTCCTGTGGCCCGCAGAAATTTCGATTTTTTATTTTCCCATTTGGCTTTCCTCTCTTGTTTTTCACTATATGCTCCAAACGCCATTCATGTAAAATCAGACAATTGGAACAGTACTTATCAACACTGCAGATGTTTCAATAAGGGGCCGTGTCTTAAAAATGACCGTGCAGAGTATATTTTTTAAAAAGCTATTGAAAAATCAGTGAAACCAGTGCAAAGCCATCTGTGTTCTAAAACCGGACTGCCCCCAGCGCTCTTCATGCATGGTCTCAAATCCGAGATGCCAGTTGCGTCCCAGCCGCACACTTCCCTCCAGCCCTGCGGCCGCAGCATAACTCTGATGTCCTGCCCCAAAGCCGCCGCCTTCAGCAAAGGCCTGCCATTTGCTGTGCTCAAAGAGCCTGAAAATCCACCCGGCCCGCACAACCCCTCCCAGAGAATATCCGTCATCCAGCCCGGAACCGGCAAAAAAACGGGGCAGAGCCATAAAATAAGAAAGCCCATACTGGCCTCCTCCCCAGGCAAATCCCGCTCCCCCGGAAATCCTGAGAAGCCTTCCCCTGGCTTCCCCCGGAACACCTTCCAGCCCGATACCTGCCGCCCAGGAAAGGGGAGTAAAAAAACGATCCCTCGGAGACAGGGACATGATATCTATGGCATCAAAGCTTTCCAGCTGAACGCCTTCACCCTCAGGTCCAATACGAAGGGAGGTTTCACCAAATACAATACGGATACCATCACTTTCAGGGTAATCCGGATCCGTAAGATCCGTAAAGGCAGGCCGGTAGGTGAGAATTGCTGCTGTTTTACCATCAGAGACCTGTACTCCTGCACTCAGCCTGGAAGATCCATGCAGATTTTCAGGCCGGACAGGCTCCGGTACAGGTGGCAGGGCATCATCCGCCACCCCCAGACGGCTGCGAACCCTCAGGGCCTGCAGCAGGGTTTTCTGATAATCATCCTGATCCATTTTTCTTTTTACAAAACGATATCTTATGCAGTCAATTACCGTATCCAGTATACGAATGGCCCTCAGAGCTTCCAATTCCTGTACGGTTTCCGGCTCCGCCCTGCCTTCAAGAATGATGCACTCGCAAAAAGTCTCAAGCCATATTTTGTGAGGAAAAGTTGAAAAGATTGTTCCGGGACAAAAATATCCTTACAAATTGATGAATCGAGTCTGGTAGATGTAAAATGCGCTCTTTGACAACCTTATGAAGGGCAAATTTAAGGGTGTTTGCCCCCTCACCTCCCCTTTTTACCCTTTTGAGGCGATTTCTGAACGCAGTTGCCCTCAGGATGTTTAATCCTGTCACTTTGAGTACCGCTGCAACCC
>NZ_VDMB01000012.1 GCF_006175995.1 Desulfobotulus mexicanus | reverse complement strand
GGTTGCATCGGCAATACCTCCTTCGCCTTTGTTTTTTTTGGGACGAGTCACTACTACTTCTTGTGTTCCTTGCTTGATTTTGCCCTTGAGCTTCTGGCTTACCGTATAGGTCTTTTTGGCCTTTTCATCGTAGGCCGTAACCCTTTCATAGATATAAATATCTCCATTCGCACGCTTTTCACGTCGTTCACCGATGTGAGTTTTTCCTGTTATTGGTTTAGCCATGCGTAAATCCTTCTTTAGAATGTACGCTTTATCCGATTTTCAGGATAATCAATATCATAGGTAATACTTTTTTTAATTTTTACCATGTCACACACCAACCGTCACATAAAAAAAGGCATATTACCCGCTGTGGGATATGAAAACACTGTACCTTCCTGCCCCTCACAACAAATCGACCCCCACCGGATAAAACCGGGAGGGGCCAATTTGTTTTAAAGGTCTCTTCTGAAGAACTTTAAATTAGTTCTTTTAATTCAGCGCCTTAAAAAAGACAATTATCCATTACTGGTCGGAACGAGTTCGAATCCGGCAATAAGTTACCCTGTGACAGGACGCCGTAACACAGCGTGCGCTCCTTCTGAATGAACAGACCAAACAGGTATTATTATTTGAAGGTGTACTCAAGGCTGAATGCCAATACATGGGCATCAGGCCTTTTGTATGTTGTTTCATAGGCATTTCCTGCCAGATCTCTTGTTGCGTTGTTTTTTACATTAAAATAGATATTCCGCATATAACCGACACCAATGGAAAAATGGTTATTCACCTTGGTTTTTACACCCGTACCCAGATTAAAAAAGTTGTTTTTATAGAGACCTTCCGACTGATACTTGTCATCATAATTGAGGAAGGCATAGGCAATACCGGCACTGAAGCTGGTATTATCAGAAATCTTATAATTACCACCCACACCGACTTCAAAACCCGGATCCAGATCATACTTAATTTCATTCTGCACAAAACTCTGACCGTTGAAAGTGGACGGTGCAGGCTTCTTGTATTCCCCCCACATGGGCAGATAAAGAATGAACATACCATTCACGTTCAGCCTTTCCGTCAGAGCATAATCTGCACCCATGAATATTTTAGTTGGCTCATCAAAACGGAAGGTTCTCTTATCCGTATAACCGGAAGCATTGGAAAGAAAATTGCCTTGAGAAAGATCCTGCTTCACATCCACCTCCCAGTCCATGGGAGCAAGGGACTCGATCATGAAAGCAAGATTGAGCCTTTCAACGGGCTTATAATTCAGGCTAAAAAATGCGAGGCCACCCAAAGCCGACCATTCCGCATCATAAAGGGTATCCTTCATACCAAAAGGACCTGCTGAATTCACATCAATCTGAGTGGACTGATATCCGTAAATCACTCTGACACCTGCGGCCACAGACAGCTTCTCATTCAATGCACGGGCCGCACCAAAGGTAAAGGCTGGCATCATAGAAAGAATTTCCACGCTGGCACCTGCACCTACAGGTTTACCCTGAGAATTCATGCCAAAATAATTCTTCTCATTCTTCCAACCTACCGTACTATCAATTCCAAACAAAGCCGTATTCACCATAGGTGTACCATCGGCATAGAAGATACTGCCCCCACCGCCATAAAAATAGAATCCACCAAAGAAAGCCCAGTCATCCTTCTTGTAATTGGCATAAATTGACGGAACAAACTTAGTTGCCCTTTCCTGCTTATAGGATCTTTGACCCGGATAGTCGCCCCCCACTTCAATCTTATAGGGATTGTAAAGGGACTGGCTTGAAAAATGAAGGTGAATACCATCATCCATTCGGACTAGCCCCGCAGGATTCATCACCACGCCATCGGCACTGTCCGTGGCGGCATGCCTGCCCGCAGGATTGGAAATCCAGTTGGCACTTAAGTTTGTTGCATAATTTATGTAAGTTGCATAAGCTGAGGATGTCAGAAAAATCAAAATAACTGACAAAACAAAAACCAAACCATTCCTTTTCATTAAACTTCTCCCCTGACAACATTGAATAATAAATAAAGCATCTGTCCATGAGACAGCATACCAAAAACACCTTTTAAATCCGAAGACCAGTAACTGTCAGCAACCATGGTTTTTCAGGGCAGCAATCATATCCCGTCTGTGGACCAGGATTAGCTCCGCTTCAGAAGCCTCATTCTGCACCGTGCGTAAATACAGACAAGATCCGTATTCAGTACGTAATTCCAGCCAATCTCAGAACTAAGATTACTTTAGGTAAATCCTGTTCCTCCACAGTTTAAATGCAAATCCTGTTCCCGGCCACATGTCACCATCGCATCATTCACCCGATTAAAGATGCAAACACAGTTTCACATTTTCCAACAGCCTGAAAATCAGTGAGATAAAAATTTACAAAAAAATGCCTCGCTTTCATGCCATACCGAATACGGGAGGACTTAAAACAAGGCAGTAGTAAAATTTATTTTTATATATAGATATAAAAGCAGGCACTTAAATCTTAGTATCAATAAAAATGGTCCAGATTTCTACCCGAAAGAAAAACGTACGGCCATGCAGAACAAGCCAGAGGTAAAGGGGCATTTGTGCCCAACTTCTCAATAAGCAGACAAATACTCTGAAAGCACAATACCTTAACACAACCCCAACAAAACCACCTACGGTTACATAAATTACCCAAACCCAAAAACATCCATCTTCTGAACACAACTCTCACATAAAAACATTTTTCCAATATTTCCAGACAAAAACCCGGCCTTCCATGAAGACCGGGTCTCATTATATATTACTGCTATGCTGAATCAGCTGATTTAGATTTTTATCGCATCAGTGTGTATCGTTAAAACCATACACATGCCAGGCGAAAGGATCGGTAATTCCTCACTACCTTCCTCGGACTTAAAATCTCAAACCTGCCTCCACAAAAGGCCCTGAGAATGTTGTATCCACACGGATACCGGACTCATCCAGATCAATGATTTCATGGCGCCAGCCCCCTGCGACGAAGCTTGAAACCAAAAAAGGAAGATTCATGAAATTGTAACGGATACGACCGATCCCCGAGAGAACCTGACTGTCTCCAATGACTAGCCCCCGGAATTCGGCCTCAAGTCCAAGGCTATCGATGGGCTCAAAGCGGGCCGAAAGATAGGCCATTGGAAGGGCCACATTCGTACTTTCACTGAAAGAATTCAGCCCCTGAGTCATACTGGCATCCAGCTGATAAATACGCACATTAAGGCCAAAATCAATGGCTGTGGTACCCAGGGTAAAAATACCCAGAAAGGGTACTCCGTAAAAAAGAGTCACATCCAGCTGATCTGCCGTCAGGCTTGAATTATAGGGCATGTTGGCAAAAAAATTCTGACCAGCAAAATCAAAGTTATTCTGGAAAGAACCTGTCCCGCTGAAATCCATGGCCGTTCCCATTACATAGACATTGGGAAGAATAAGGGGCAGATTGATCCTGAAACGTCCCGTCATTCCCCACTCACTGTCATAACCAAGATCCCTGTCCATATCCAGCCTTGTTCCGTTGACACCACCACGGCTGACCCCCATGTCACCGGAAGGCATCTGCATCCAGCCACCGACAGCCACTTCTGCATTAATGAGGGGCAGAGCCGAAGAATAAGAAGGCAGTGCCAGAAAAAAAGCCAGTACAGCAATCAAGTGAATGCGTTTCATCAAAGATTTCCTCCAGATTTTTTTGGTTTATATGCGGAAAAAGCCTCAAGAAGCGCTGTAAAAACGACTTTGCCTTCCTGATCTCCCTTTTTCTTTCCGGTAAACAGTTTTTTCACCATGGACTCCGTTTCCTCCAAGCCTAAAACCAAAGGACCGGAAATGCGGAAAATCCGGAAATCATGCACGCAGAATGCCGTCAATCCGCAGACTGCCCTTTTCTCTCCTTCTTTTTCCTGCAATCCGTAGAGCAGCCAGCCCGGTTCCCTCCATGCAGCCGGCCCCTGAGACAGGCCCAGAAGTTCTGCAAAAAGCATCAGGGCAGTTTTCACACCTTCCCCATCACGAATCTCCAGTGCCAGTGCCCCTTCATCGGCAATGGCCTCAATATCTTTAAGCGTAAAAGAAAGATCCAGTCTTTCAAGGCAGTGGGAATGAATATAGTCCAGGGTCTCTGTTTTGCTGCTCACCAGAACGTCCGCATCCGAAAGTATCTTTCTGGCATTGGTGAAACTGATCATCTCTTTGATGGTAGGACTTTTCCTCATGGCAACATCCTCAAGGCTGCTCCGGTAACGCCCCAGCCCCCTGTCTGCCACCACAATATCGGGAAGCGACCCAGCCTCTTCCAGCACATAAATTTCCATATCCCGCAGTGTCCGGGGCAGGTAAGCGCTTTCTGCCATAAGAAGACGCAGGCAATCTTTGTCAAGTTTTTCCGCGTCCGGAGACAGGGATCTTTTTATTCTGAGGGCAAGTCTGTCCAAATCAATTTTTTTCAGAAGGGACTCACGAAAAGTCACGATAATCCTCCACATCAAAAACGAGGTTTCCTTCATCCGGATTCCTGCAGGATCAGATATACAACCTGCCTTTTTTTCCGCACCCGAAAATAAAGAGGTTAAAGATAATAATAGAATAAAAAAACCTCTGTGGGAAGATTACTCTCAAACAAAAAAGCCCCCCGGCATTCCTAGCGCAGCCCAAATGCCGATTTCGGCCCCTTTTTTTCAAAACAGGGATAAATTTGTGCCAGCAGTACAAAATAACCATACACACCAAAAAGAAAAAGCAATGCCGCCTCATGGAGCCTGAAAAAAAAAGTCCCCTTCCGCCACTTCCTTATCACCATAAACAGCACCAGAAAGAAAAGAATCCCCGCAAATGAAGTATGGTCAGAAAAATCAAGGCGCAGATCCGCGCCCCTCCCATATTCAGCTCTGGTCTGAACAACAAAGGGAAAAAGCATGGATCTGACCATTGATGCCCCTGACGAAAGCCCTTGAATTCTTTCTTCTTCGTAAGAATGAATAGGATGATAGTCCAGCCCCAGACGCAGGGCATGGATTTTTTCGGTATCCCCGTAGACCAGCGTGCGGCCAAGGAGGTCAGCCATGAAAATAAGCCCCATGGTTTCAGGGTCAAAATTCTTCAGATCAGGGCTTAGCACGCGGTAGTTATTCTGCATGAGAAGATGAAACTTCCCGTCATCGGTTATGATATAACCATAAAACTCCCGTCGGCGGTCTTCTGTCACGGTCACAAGCCTTATGTCTCCAATGCCTGTAATGCCCGTATCCATACAGACCGGCCCTCCCCTCACCTGCCTGAGGTGAAAAAGTCCTCCCTTTGCATCCTTGATAAAATAACCGTCATCATGGGGTTTTCGGGTGGTAGGATTGCCCCATACAGCCTTTACGGGAAAAGAAAAACCCGCTTCCGAAAGGGCCTGATTCACCTTGCCTGTCAGTTCCTGATCTTTTTTCCGGGTCAGACCATTTTCAAAAATCAGGGCACCATCATTCCAGAACATGGTGTCGGGCAGCCTGAGGTCAGAAAAAACCGAAGCAGACTCCAGCAAAGGCCACAGGGGAACAGGTGCCTGCTTAAGATCCCCCGGACGGTACCTGAATAGCTGGTATCCTTCTTCTACGGCTTCCCTTGTAAGCCTGATACCCTGTATCTTTTCCGGCATCCCGCCCCAGGCAGATACATTTCTATACCAGAACAGGGGCGTTGCCATCATATAACTTTTTCTGTCATAGACCCTGCCGGTTTCATCCCTGTAAACCCTCTGTCCTTCCGCCGTACTGCCGGACATGAAAAAAAGATCCTTCACAGAACTGTACACAATAAAGGGCGTCTGAGTTCCCTGCCTGAAGGCAAGATCAAACATACGGGGCAAAACCACTGCCATCACCAGCACGGCAGACAGGCAAAGAACCCATCCGGATATTGTTTTTAGAACATTTTCAAAAATCATAAGGCTCCCCTTTTAAAACGTTCCGCAGGAATAAAGGGTGCAAAAAGCATCAGTAATGCCATCAGACCATAAAGTCCCAGTACACCTTCAAATCCGGCATATCCGCATCCTGCAAGATAAAGGGAAGCCATCTGCCAGCCAATGAGACCGTAAACAACCTTACGGACTGGCGAAGTATCCAGCAGCAGGGCCCCTGTCATGGCATAGACGGGAAGCCCAGCCAGCATCCATGGAATAACCGTCAGCCCGACAGCGCGAACCACAGGCCATGGAAAATAATACTGAGTTATCACCAGCAGCAGAAAAAGTATCTGTACACACACAAAAATCATCGTCAGGGCTCCACAGAAAACAACAATGGCCATGCCCTGCATCTGGGGAAATGGCAGGTGTAGCTGCAGCCTCAGCCCCCTGTTCGGAATATCCGGCAACCACTGCACCAGTGCCGTTACCAGACCGGCCAGAACACCGAAGTATTTGATTCCTGCAAAAAACATCACCTGCCGTTCCACAAGATTCTGCCAAATGGGTACAGCAGGCCCTGCAGCAAACTCCCTGTAAAGACTATGGTTTATAAAAACAAGAAAGCCCAGCCCCAGAAGAGAAAGACCCAGAAAGGCCCAGCGCAGCTTCAGCCATTCTTTGAATATGAAAGCCCTGATCATGCAGATCTCCTTTCTGCCTGTCTCTGCCCCGGCAGATGGCCTGCCCATAAAAGCGCCAGAAGACCCGGAAAGCCGCAAGCAGCAAGAACCAGCAAGTCCAGAGGGCTTTCCTTCAAAGATCTTCCCCGCCAACGCCGCCAAAGCACAAAAAAGCCAAGAACCGTAAAAATGCCCATGGCCCTTAGCAGGGGAAAATCATTATTCCATGAAATACGCAGGGTCAGATAAGCCGAATCAGGCATGCTCTGAAAAATACTGAAAGGAAATAAAAAGGCCTCGGCTTTGCGGGCAGACTCACTCCTCAGGGGAGACAGATCCATGCGGATTTCCCGGATTACCTGATCCCTGTGATCCGTAATGGTCACAGAAAGGGCATCCCGTTCCTCTACAGTATAATGATGTACCAGAGGATCTCTCCTCCATGTAAGCCTCATGGTTGAGGGCTTATAATTTTTCACTGGAAGGAGCGTCAGACTGTAATCCGGGTAATTCATGCGATGGACTCCCCCTTTTCTGTCCACCAGAAAACCATAGGCATGCCGTCCCGGATGCTCTTCCACCTGCACATAGCGTACACCGGGGGCAAAATCCTTGAGAACAGAACGAATTCTGGGCTGTCCCTTCACCTGTATAAGGTGAAAAAGCTTATCTTCCGCATCCAGAAGAAACCAGCCCCAGTCAAAGGGCTTACGGGTTGAAGTCTTAGCCCATGCCTTTTGTGCCGGAAAATGAAAACCCGCCGCCAGAAAAGATTCTGTAAATAGAAGGGATTTTTCCTTGAGAACCGTATTGTCCGAAGTCCGGATGAATTCCACCTGACTGCCGGAAATTCTCATCACCTCTCCGGGCATTTCCAGATCCACAAACCCGGAAGCCGCCTCCATGACAAAATAAAGGGGGATTTCAGGGCCATCAAGACTCCTGGGCCGCAGGAAAATATGCTGGACGCTCAGGGGCAGTTTTTCCGGCTCCACCTTCACACCATGGATCTCATCCGGCATTTCTCCCCATTGAACAAGGTCCCTTGCATAACGGAAAGGCTGTAGCCTTGCAAAATCCTTCTGATCCAGCTCCCTTCCTTCTTCAGTGCGGTAAAAATCCTGCCCATAAGCATTCTGCTCATGAATCAGAAACTCTCCGCTGACCGGACTGTAAAAAATAGTAATCCGATTTCGCTGCCCCTCTGCAGCCTGCCAGAAAAAACGAGGCAAAAAGGTGGCAAGAACCATGACGGCAAAAAAAACAGCAGCATACCTTGAAAGCACCGTCACAGACCACCTCCCCGCTTTGCCCGCATCACAGGAAGAAAGAGCATGATCACAAGGCTCATGGTCACCAGTGCATAAATCCAGATGGACTGGCCATAGGAGGCAGGCTGACCGCCTGCGCTCAGCATTTTAAAAAAGAAGTAAACAAGGCATGCACCCATGATTCTTCGCCACCATGACGTTTCCATCAATACCATGGCAGCCCCGCAGTAAAGGGCCATGGCCGCCAGCATATGGGGAAACCAGGCCCACAAAATACCCGTGACAATCTCTTGAGGAAAACGCAAAGAATAGATGAAAATCAGCCCCAGGCCATGCAGTCCGGCAAGAAGACAGACAAACAGAAGTCCTGTTCCCACCACCACAGGAATCAGAATCTTTTCCGATAAGGGCAGATGGAGAAGAAGTCTGAGACTCCTCTTACGTGTTTCCGGAAACCACTGGGCAGCACCCAGCACCAGACCGCATACCACAGGAAAAACAAGATGCCCTGCATAAGGCATCTGCTGCTTAAGAATAAGACCTTCCCAGAGATCAGCACTTTCCTTCATGGCAGCAAGGTAACGGAGACCCAGCCCAGCCTGAATAAGGGAAGCAAACCCCAACAGTGCCAGAATACCAATGGGCCAGCGGAGCTTGATCCATTCCTTATAAAACAATGCGCGCAGCATTTTTTCTCCTTTGTAAAAACCCGAGGCTGTCAGTACTTCCCCGTCACCCCAATGAAGGCATCCTCAAGACTCATGGTCACTTCTTCGAGCTCCAGTTCTTCCAATCCCAGTGCAGCAAGACTTGCCATAACCGCATCCCTGTCTTTGAAAGTGAAGATATCCGCCCTTTCTCCCACAACATCAAAATGGACAATGGCACCTCCCCTGCGCAGCCTGGAAACAGCCTCAGCCCCCCTGAACCGGAAACATTTAACCCCGTTCATGAAATCCTTCAGGGTGGACTGGCATATCACACCGCAACGGTCCAGAATAATGATGTCATCTACAAAACGTTCCAGATCCTGCACTATGTGGGATGTCACAAGGATGGTTTTATCCCTGCCATCCACATAATCTTTAAGAAAATCAATGAAAAGCCTGCGGTAGTTGGCATCCAGTCCCAGGGAATAATCGTCGAGAATCATCAGGTCTGCATCCTGAGCCAGAATCAGCCCCAGAGTCACCTGGGATCGCTGGCCGCAGCTCATGCGAAAAATTCTGTGGGAATAGGAAAGTCCCAGCTTATCCATCAGATTATAGTAAAGCTCCCGTTTCCATTTCGGGTAAAAGGCTGAATAAAATTTTTCCACCTCTTCTATGCTCATGTAGCCATACTGAAGATGTCCCTCATGGAGAAGACCTATCCTCCTGCGGGTGACTGGCTGTATGGCGTGGGATGGCTCTCCGAAAATCCTGCATTCTCCTGAAGAAGGCTGAAGAAAGCCCATGAGGATATTGATGGTGGTACTCTTGCCGACCCCGTTTTTACCCAGAAGACCGAAAATCCGCCCCGGCTCCACCGTAAAATTCAGATTCCGGAGAACTTCCTTTCTGCCATAACTGTGGCAGAGGTTCCGGCATTCAATCACAAAAGACATGGAACATCCTTTCAAAAAAACATGGCAAGGCATGGTTTCAAAAGATTGTATTGACTCAGAACTCCAGAGAAATTCCAGCCCAGAACTGCCGGCCCATCAGAGGCGTATCATCGGAAGTACGTATTTCCCTATCAAATAAATTCATCACCTCAAGATCCCAGGTTGCGGAAAAACGGGTTCCAAAGGGAACTTTCCCCTTCAGGCGCATATCCAGCTGCCAGAATGCATTGCGGGTCACTTTCTCATAGACTGGAGCATTTTCCCGCAAAACTTCTCCTGTGACAGGGTCCCTTTCCTTTTCACTGTCAGGAAGTTCCATGACTTCCCTGCTGTCCCGGATTTCATCGAAATCCGACTTCCAGGAAAGAAAAGCCGTTGCAGAAAGGTTCCAGGGCAGTTTCTGAATAAGCGTAAGATTGCCCACCCATGGTCTGGCATAATTGCCTTTGGGAAGCTCATCCAGATAATATAGTCTGTCCTGATACCAGACACGCCTGCTCTTATTGTCATCCTCCAGCAATTCATTAAAATCTACCGCACGGGTATGGCGCTCCTGCCAGCTGAGATTGGCCAGCATTTCCGTATCCCCCCAGCGCCTTCCCCAGCTTGCCCGGACGGACCTGTAATCACTTTTTCCTCCGTTATTAAAGGTATCATAGCGCACACCATCCCGCTCTATGCTGCCCCTTTTTCGTGCAAACTCATTTTTATTTTCCCTTTCAACATAACGCAGGGTCAGGCGTCCACCCATAAGACGCTGATCCAGCCCCACCGTCCATTCATCACTGTAGGGGGTTTTTAGATCTGAAAAACGCCAGGCAGTTTCACTGCTTCCTGCATACTGCCATGGGGTCACCTGATTCTGATACGTCGTACGCCATTCATTATAGGAACCAGTTCCCCTGCCTTCCTTCAGCTTATGGCTGAGGAAGGCCTGACCATAGTAGCGGTTCAGGCCACCGGTAAAAACCGTATCCCCAGTACCAAGGATGTCGAGATCCGCAGAAAAACGTGGGGCGAGATCAGTATTCTCCAGGAAATCATCCCGGCTGATCCGCAACCCCGGCCGTAAGGTGAGACGCTTCCAGGTCATTGTATCAGAAAGATAAAAGGCCATAGACTGAATGTCCGCCTCTGTGCTGTAGGCAGAAAGCACCTGCCGTCTGGCAAAATACTGCTCACCCGGCACAAGGGACGGATCATCCGAATCTGCTATGAAGCCGGGATTGTTCGTTACGGGCGAGGTATAGATAAACACATCCTCCGGCCTTTTTTCTCTGCCCCGGATCTTTGAAAGAGAAACGCCCGTCTCAAGGCTGTGCGCCATACCCGCCATGGTAAAGGTGCTCAACGCAAGGGTCGTATCGGCCTCAAGGGTTTCCTGCTCCCTTTCCAGATCCCCATACCCCCCTTCCATGCTGGAAGATGCACCCCGGCTGGCCTTTCCCCAATCTCTGGAATCCGTGATGGCCCATCGGTACCAGGTGGCACTTTGGGAATGTCGCTTGTTTTCGCTGTAACGCCATGAAAGACGGGTATCAATACTTCCCCATCCCGCCTCCCTTAAATGCCCTGCCCGGAGGGCAGAACCACCACCTTCAATTCTGTAGGCATTATTAAGGGCATCACTGTGGAAATACTCCCCCTCATAGGGGGCATATGTAAAAGAAATATCCAGAGAATCCGAATCCGAGAGCAATGCACTGCCCTTAACAAAAAAATGCTGCCCCTTTCGGGTCTGATCCTCCGTGCCGCCAAGGTTTTTCAAAGGGATGGTGGATCTGTCTTCCCTGAAGGCAAGCATAAAACCTGCGGAATCCGTGACAGGAACATCCAGCCTTAAGCCATAATTTTCCTTACGGAACTTAGGCTGCCATCTTGAAGATGTGGAGTGCAGCATCTGATGTTTTTCTTCAGCATTGAGATGAAACCGAGTCCATGAGTCACGGGTGGTTCTGTAAAAAACGGCACCTGAAAACTCCGTATCTGGCCTTCGGGTTCTGGCATCCACCACCCCGCCCGTAAAGCCCCCGTAACAGGCAGGTACATTGCTGTCATACACCGTAAGGGATTCCAGCACATCGGTAGAAGGACTCAGCTCCATGGAGTGGCCCGGCACCTCATGCAGACTGCTGGAGGATTTCCGGGTGGGATCCAGAAAACTGTTATTACCTGTCCCATCCACGGAAAAATAATTATCATAAAAACGACCACCGGAAATGGAAACCTCAGGCGGAAGAATCTCACCGCCTGTGGCAGCCGATCCATAGGCTTCTTCAAACTGTACACCCGGAAGTACCTTCAGCATATCCGTAAGGGTTGCATTACCTGCGGGCAGATTTTCCAGCACCCTCCCTGAAATCACAGACCGGCCTGTGGCCCGGACATCCGCCGTGTCCTTTACCAGTATCTCCTGCATGAGATAAATTTCACCATGGGCAGATTCTCCTGCCAGAAGAGAGGCTGGCTGAAAAATCCATGGAAAGAATAGCAAAACGGCTATCAGGCGTATCAAAGGCATAGCATATCCTTTCGATAAATTCCCATGCATAAAAAAAGGGCGACACCCATTGCAGGGCATCGCCGGAGTTTTTTCAAAACAGCCTGAACACTGGATGGCTGGTTCCAGAAGGCTTATTTAACATAAAGAGGCCGCAGGTCCTCGGTGTCGGGAATACCATTTCCATTGGAGTCCTCATCCAGCACAAGACCGGATGCAACTATCATCTCAACCGTTGCCAGAGGATGGAAAAAATCCGGCCTGCCATCCCTGTCCGTATCCACCCATGCAATGGACACACCATTAAAATCATCATATTTTACTACTTTTTCAGCCACTTTACCAATAGTCTTGTAACGCTCAGGAATCACGGGAACAGCAAGGGCTACCTCCATACCAAAATCCACCAGGCCGGCTTCCCCTGCAGACTGGGCGATATCTCCCATCTCTTTGGTCCTGTTACTTAGGCTGGACAACATTTTTGCTGCCGTATAGGCTTTACGGAAAAGCTCTCGTGCAAGGGAAAGCTCACCAACCTCCCAGGCCTTTTCGCCCAGAGATCGAAGCTGCTGCGCCTGATCCTGAAAGGCCTTTTCCCTCTGATCTTCCTGAACTGCGTCCGTATGAATCCTGTCAGCAACAGCCTCTCCCTCAGAAATCAGAGAAAGAGCCATCTCGATATCATCACTATTCAGAGCAGACCGGATCAGTTTGTTATATTCTCTGGCAACAAAAACACTGCCTGCAGTCTGCGAAATGTCACTGAGACGGGAACGACCCCTTTCCAGAAATTCACGGCTGCGGGCATCATCACCCATCTCATTCCACATGCGGGCAATGTAGCCGATACCAAAGATAAGCTGCTCATCATCCTGCACCTTATCATAATCAAGCCATTCAGTATCAAAATTTCCCGCAGCATCCCGGATCAGACGACCCTTATCATCGATTTTTTCGGCGGAAAATCCCCCTCCGAAAAGTACGGTTTCAGCATAATCCATGGCCTTAAGGGCATCGGATACATAGCCCGCCCTGTGATAAATTCTGGCACAACGCAGATAACCCTGAAAAACCTTTGAATAGCTTATATCTTTATCAGCAGCACCGGGTTTGTAAATGGCGTTGACGTATTTCAAAGCCTGATCCGCCAGCAGGGCAGCCTCCTGATATCTGCCCTTTTCAACCATGACCATTGCCGCATGGGGCACCGCTTCATTAAAATAGGTCAGAGCCCTTATCTGCATTTCCGCAGTTTCCTCAGCATTCCGACCTGAAATCAGTTTTTCTAACTCATCCACGATCTCATGAGCCGAATAACCTTGCTCTACCATTCCAACGGCAAAATCACCATAAGATCTGCCCTTCTGGCTCGCACGGTTCGCCGGCAGGGTTTTAAGCAGTGCTTTTGCCTCATCCATATAAGCTGATATGACAAGGGCCTCCACCATCCTTGGCACATAAACCCAGGTAAGATCTTTTGTGTAGTTATTGTATTCCTGATTGGGAGGAGAAAAGGAAGCAAGGCCGTCATTGCTGCGCATCCCTTCCACTTCCTGCACAATTTCATATGCCCTGACCCCATCCCCCAACCATGCATAACGCAAGGCCGCATCCGCCAGATACATGACCTTCAGCATATAATCCCTTCTGCCATTGGCACGTTCTGTGGGCGGGCAGTCCTGAGCATAACGGTAGAGGGCATCCAGTGCATCCCTGGCGGCAGGGGCATCCCTCTGGTCCGGCTCATCCATGGAAATGAAATCATCGGCGAGATTCACCATGGCCTGAAGAATTCTGGAATAAGATGGCGCAGAAAGATGGGGGCCAAGCTCCCCATGCATATACTCTGCAATCTCCTTTGATTTTTCAGGATAATGGGCCTTTCTGTACCACTTGGCAATTGTCTGCAACAGGCTGGTATCCGCTGATTCAAGGTTGTGGTATCCCTTGGAGGAAAGAAGTGCCTTATGAATCCTTAAAGCTTCATCCAGACAGTCTTCTGCCTCTTTAAATTTTCCAAAGGGAATATAATTCTCTGCCACAGCCACCCAGGCCCTTGCCTTCTGAAAATCCAGATACATCTGCTCTTTAATGATGACCTTTGCCTCGTCAAACAAACCGACTCTGGCCTTGCCCCGCACAATCTCCGTCCGGATGGTGTCATTCACCGTATCATCCAGCACCGTATCCAGCATGGTTTCTGCCTTGTACAAACGGGAAGTATTAGAATTGTAGTAATAGTGAATCCGTTTTGCATTGTCATTACCGGGAAGCTCTCCCGGAAGAAGGGCTTCGGCCACATCATATATATATGCTGCCCTTGCAAGTTCCCGGATTCTGGCATCTTCGGAAAGGGGGATGCCATCTTTTGTCAGATCCTGAAGTGTGAGCTGACTTCTGACAAGCTTTCCCGTCATTTTATACGCTGTCTCATCATCATTGAGCTCCATGTCCACAAGACCATACGCATCAATGAGGTAACGGAAGATCCGTTCCACGGGCAGTCCTGACACGGGCATCTCTGCATGGGCCATCAGATTTTCAGAAAGAACGGCTGCATTATCCCTGTAAAAATCACGGTGGGCCTCAAAGTCATCATCCGAATGGGTAAAAAGCCGCTCCATGCTTTTCATCAGAGAATCCGCAAGCAAAGATTTTCTGGCCGCAGCAACAAGGGCTGCCGTATTCTGAACACCGGCAGAACGAAGGGCTTCATGCAGGCTGCGGACCTCCCTTATCCTCTCCTGCGGCAGCCCTGCATTTCCAAGGGTAATCTCATCCATATCCCCCTGACGGATCAGCGCCTGCCCCTCTGCCATCAGGCCAGAGAGCTTTCCAAAGGGATCACTGACTCCCAATGAGTTAAGATCCGTAACAATCTTTGTGATAACCATACTTCGCTGCAAGACAAATCCGCCACCGGGTCCCATAGGGCGGAGCATAAGATCGGCTTCCGCTTCAAGGCCCAGAAATTCACGCACATTTTTTTGCGCCTCTTCAGTAGTCTGCCCCGCCTTTACCGCCATTGCCACAAGGGTGGTCACGGGGGTAACAGCCACCTGATCTTTTGATGCTGCCCCATCCAGCAAGGCTTTCAGGCGCAAATTGCCCAGAGAAATACCCGTTTCCGTATCCATTCCGCCGCTGGCCACCACTTCCAGACCTGCAGGGGCATCCTTTAAAACCCTGAAACGAAAAAAACCATCATCGCCGGATACGGTTCTGCAAAGCTGATTTCCTGAAGTTCCACAGATTCCTGCGGCACTGCCATGGCTGTTCCACAACTCAACCACAGCACCACGTATGGCAGGATCTTCAACATACCCTGACACCTGAACAGTCTGAGCTGAAGGTGTCCCACCGGAGGATGAACCAGATGAAGAATCCCCGCATCCGCCAAGCAAAAGCATAAAGCCAAGACCCGCAACAATAAACTCAACAGCACTTTTTTTCTTCATAAGACCCCCAGAAAACCATTTTTTAAACAAACCCGAATTCTATCAGCATAAAACATCATTTTTTACTAAAAAAACCAGTGAGATCATGCCAGCACAGCAAAGAATTCAAAATACTTCCTACATTCAACGATCAAGGAATGTCAACGGCTTTCAATGCAGCACAAACTAAACAGAACAAACTAACAATATTAGCAGAGACTAAAAAAGATTGACTATCATATTTCTTCTGACTACAAGGCAGCGAAAGGCTTTGATCTTGCGCATAAGCCCTTCCATAGGGCAGAATTAATATTTTGAAACTTTATTATAAGCAGCCATGGGTAGCGAAAGGATTTTTCATGTCTTACCAAGGTATCATATCCAGAGTCCGGCAAAGCCGTATTCCTGCCATTGCAGTGACCTGCCTCTTTCTTTTTGCGGGCAACCTCTTCGCCCTTCCGGACACAAGGGGCTGGATTCATGAAAAAAGCGACCTGCCCCTGCATCCGGATCTTATCACTGGAACCCTTGACAACGGTCTTCGTTATGTGATTCTGCCTCACCAGACCCCAAGAAACCGGGCCAGTCTTCACCTCAATGTACAGGCGGGTTCCTTCCATGAAAGCGATGCCCAACAGGGTCTTGCCCATTTTGTGGAACACATGGCCTTCAACGGTTCCACCAACTTTCCTCCGGGAACCCTGATCCATTACTTTCAGAGCATAGGCATGAGTTTTGGCGGAGATACCAATGCCCATACGGGCCTTGGGGAAACGGTCTACCATATTCTCCTCCCAAAGGCCGATGAACAGGGCCTTAAAAAAGGGTTTCAGGTTCTTGCGGACTATGCCCATGGCCTGATCTTTGATGAAAATGAAATTGAAAGGGAAAAAGGAGTTATCCTTGCGGAAAAAAGGGCCAGAGATTCAGCCCGTTACCGCACAGGGCAAGCCCTGAGAAACTTTCTTCTGCCCGGCATCCGCAGCAATGAACGCCCGCCTATCGGAAAAAAAGCCGTTATAGAAAAAGGAGACCGGAAAGAACTTCTGGACTATTACAATACCTGGTACCGGCCCGAAGCTATGATGGTCATTCTCGTGGGAGACGTGGACCCGTATAAAGCAGAAGACCTTATAATGAAACACTTTTCGCCCATTATAGCAAGGGCACCTGAACGGGAAATTCCCGATCTGGGGCACTTTAGCCATGAAGGTGAACTTTTTTTCCACCATGCAGAACCCGAATCCGGGGATGTATCCATTGTCATAGCTGCATCCCGCATGGTCCCCCCCAGAAAAGATAACCTTGAAAGCCGCAAAGAAAGCCTCACACTGCAGCTGGGCAGCATGCTTCTCCGCCATCGGCTTTCCGACAGACTCAGTGATCCGGCAACACCCTACAACCGTGCCGTGGCCATGGCAGATATTCAGCACCAAAGTATCCTGTCCACCCGCCTTGTGGCCATAGCCCCTAAGGACAAGTGGGAAGCCTCCCTTTCACTTATGGAACAGGAACTGAGAAAGGCTCTGACCCATGGCTTCAGCGAAGAGGAAATGGACAGGGTTCGCAGGGAAACACTCTCCTACCTTGACCGCCGCATTGCAGGTTTTTCCACCATTCCCAGCCGAAAAATTGCCGATGAAATCATACAGGCCATGAATACCCCCCGGGTTTTCACCTCCCCGGAGGATGACAAGGCTCTCTTTGCCGGTTTCATAGAAGAAATTCAGGCGGAAGATGTGCTGGAGGCCATGAAAAATGCCTGGGGGGATGATCATCGCCTCATTGCCATCACGGGCAATACTAGCCTTGACGATCACACCGCCCTTTCCCGCATGCAGTCAGTATGGGAGAAAAGTACCACCATACCCGTTGCAGCTCCGGATATGGCAGTAGCTGCCATCTTCCCCTACCTCCCGGAACCGGCAAAGGCTGTCCAGCCCCTTACATCAGTATCCATCGAGGACCTGGAATTTTCCACCGTACAATTTGCCAACCACACCACCCTCCATGTAAAGCAGACGGATTTTGAGGCGGACACCGTCCGGGTTCTTATTTCCTTTGGTCCCGGCAGAGCCCATGAGCCGGAAGACTGGCCAGGCCTCTCCCTTGCAGCCCCAGCCCTTGTAAATCTTTCCGGAACCGCTACCCTGGACCGGCCAGACCTGGCACGGGCCCTTGCCGGTAAAGGAATGAGCGTGGAATTCTCCGTAGCTCAGGAAAATTTCCGCTTCTCCGCATCCTCAAAACCGGAAGATTTTTCCGAATTGATGAACCTTCTGCGTCACCGTTTGCTGGACCCTGCCTTCCGTACGGAAGCCTGGGAACTTGTCCGCAGACGTGCAGAGCAGGAGGAAAGACGCATGGAGTCCGATATTGCAGGCACCATGCAGCACATTGCCCCTTCTTTCTTTGCCTCCTTTGACCCGAGATTTTCAAGACCCAAAGCCTCTGAAATGAATGAAGACATGCGTCGGGCCGCCGAAAACTGGCTGAAACCAGCCTTCATGGATGCAGCCCTTGAAATTACCGTGGTGGGCAATGTAAATCCGGAACTTGTTATTGGGGAAGTGGGACGTTATTTCGGAGACCTTCCCCGCAGCCCCCGCAAGGAAAAAACCATAAGTCCTCTGGCCTTCAATGAAGGAGCCAAAGCCACTTACTGGGTGGACACACAGATTCCCTCTGCCCAGATCCGCATAGGCTTTCCCACAATGGGACTTGAACCGGTGGAAGAATCCAGGGGACTTACCCTCCTTTCACGGGTACTCTCGGATCGCATCCGCAAAGAAATCCGTGAAAAACAAGGCCTTGCCTATTCGCCCCGGAGCTTCCATCAGGCAAGTTCCGTATACAAGGATTACGGCGGTCTTTACATACAAACTGGCGCAAGGCCGGATCAGGTTGCCATGGTGCACAAAGCCATAATGGATGTTAGCGAGAAACTGAAAAGAGAAGGTGTCTCTGAAGAAGAACTCCGAAGGGCCAGAGACCCTCTGTTAACCGGCCTGAAGGACAGATTCCGGAACAACAGCTTCTGGCTTGCCGGTGTGATGGCGGGATCTGTGGAAGATCCCCGTCAGCTGGATCGGGTACGTACCCTTGAAAGCGGTTATCTGGAGATTACGGCAAAGGACCTGACCAGACTGGCTGAGAAATGGCTTAAGCCAGACAGGGCTTCTTCCATAACCGTACTGCCCGTTGGAGAAGAAGGACTCTAATGCGCCTGAATCTGATATGTATGCTGCTGATACAGGGGCTTTACTTCATCACACCGGTACTGGCGGCTCCTTCCCACGGCATCGCCCTGTGGGGAGAGCCGCAGTATGGCACTGATTTCACCCATTTTGCCTATGCCAGACCGGACGCACCCAAAGGCGGACATCTGCGCATGGCCGCCACAGGAAGCTTTGACAGCTTTCACCCCTTCACCATCCGGGGAACGGCAGCGGCAGGGGTGGGACTTCTTTATGAAACCCTGATGACAGCCTCCCTTGACGAACCCTCTTCCAGCTATGGACTCATTGCCGGGTCTGTTAGCGTGTCGGAAGACCGTACTTCCGTAACCTTTCGGCTGAGACCGGAAGCACGCTTCCATGACGGTCACCCCGTACTGGCGGAAGATGTGGTTTTTTCCTTTCAGATTCTTATCCGGGAAGGCTCTCCCCACTATCGTAAATATTACGAGGATATCACCGGAGTGCATGCCCCGGACGAACATACCGTGCGCTTTGATATCCGGCCCGGTTCTGCCATGGAAACACCTTATATATTAGGACAGCTCCCCGTTCTTCCCGCCCATGTATGGAAGGAGAGGGAATTTTCCCGCTCTTCTCTGGAAACGCCCGTGGGTTCCGGCCCCTACCGCATCCACTCCTTTGATGCAGGCAGACGAATCACCTATATAAGGGACAAAGACTACTGGGGCTGGCATCTTCCTGTGAATCAGGGCCATTACAATTTTGATTTTATCTCGTGGGAGTACTTCAGAGATGCCACAGTAAGCCTTGAAGCCTTCAAAGCCGGTGTTTTTGACTACAGACTGGAAAATACCGCCAAAACCTGGGCCACCCTCTATGACGGGCCTGCATTCCGGGACGGGCGCATCCGTAAGGAAACCATCCCCCATGAACGTCCTCAGGGCATGCAGGGTTTTGTTTTCAATATCCGCAAACCCGTTTTCAGGGACAGGGCGGTACGTAAAGCCCTGTCTCTGGTTTTTGATTTTGAATGGGCCAACACCCATCTCTTTTATGGCCAATATAGCCGCAGTCACAGTTTTTTCCAGAACTCCCCCATGGCAGCCGAAGGGTTTCCTTCGGAAGAAGAACTTGTCCTGCTGGAACCCTTTCGCCATCTCCTGCCGGAATCTGCCTTTGGTACTGCCATAGTACCGCCTGTCACTGACGGTTCGGGCAATATCAGGCCCCTGCTCAGGGAGGCGGACCGCATTCTCAATGAAGCCGGATGGATTCTCAAAGGTGGAAAACGCATTCACAAAGAAACGGGCCGCCCCCTTTCCTTTGAGATTCTTCTGGCATCACCTTCCTTTCAGCGCATTGCCATGCCCTTTCGCCAGAATCTTGCCCGGCTGGGCGTGGATGCCTCGGTCCGCGTAGTGGACCGCACCCGCTATGTGCGTCAGCTGCAGGATTTCAACTATGACATGATAGTGGGGAATTTCCGTCAGAGCCACTCCCCCGGTTCAGAACAGAGGGATTTCTGGAGTTCAGAAGCGGCATCCGTACCCGGAGGCCGCAATACCATCGGCATTGCAGATCCAGTGGTGGATGCCCTTGTGGAACACATTCTCAATGCAGAAAACAGAGAAGAGCTGATTACCGCATGCAGGGCGCTGGACAGGGTACTTCGGGCCAGCCACTATGTGATTCCCCAATGGTTCAATGCCAGCTACCGCATCGCCTACTGGGACAAACTCCGCCATCCGGAAAAATCGCCTGAGCATGGCCTTGGCATTTATACCTGGTGGATTGACACCGAAGCCGAAGCAAGGCTCACACCCGGAGCCGTCATGCACACAGAGCCGGGGGGAGATAAAAAATGAGTGCCTACCTGCTGCGCCGCCTTCTTTTGATTGTTCCCACCTTGCTGGGAATTCTCACGGTAAACTTTTTTGTCATTCAGGCCGCTCCGGGCGGCCCCGTTGAGCAGATGATAGCCCGAATTTCCGGAACCAGCGGAGATCTGACGGAACGGATTTCCGGCTCCGGTGCTGACGACTTTTTTGAAAACGACAACACCATGGAAAGCGAAGCCGGAATCCGCTACAGGGGTGCAGAGGGCCTTGATCCAGAGTTCATAGAAGAACTGGAAAAAATGTTCGGTTTTGACCGTCCCATGCACGAACGCTACTTCAAACTCCTCAAAGATTATTTTTTCTGGGATTTTGGTGAAAGCTTCTATAAAAATGAAACCGTTCTTTCCCTCATTGCCCAGAAAATGCCCGTATCCATTTCCTTGGGTCTCTGGTCCACCCTCATCATTTATATGGTCTGCATTCCCCTTGGCATCCGCAAGGCGGTACATCATGGAACCCGCTTTGACGGATGGACCACCACCGTCATCAGTGTGGCCCACGCCATACCTGTCTTCCTGTTTGCCATTGCCCTTGTCATTCTCTTTGCGGGAGGCTCCTATTTTCAGTGGTTCCCACTGCGGGGCCTTACTTCTCCGGGGTTTGAACAGCTTTCCACGGCTGGAAAAATTCTGGATTATTTTCACCATCTGGCTCTTCCCATCACAGCCATGGTCATCGGCGGCTTTGCCTCCCTCACCATGCTTACCCGCAACAGCTTTCTGGATGAAATTCACAAACAGTATGTGGAAACCGCCAGAGCCAAGGGAGCGGATGAAAAACGGGTTCTTTTAGGCCATGTGTTCCGCAATGCCATGCTCATTGTCATTGCAGGTTTTCCTTCCGCCTTTGTTTCCATGTTCTTCACAGGATCCCTGCTCATTGAGGTGATCTTCTCCCTTGATGGCCTGGGACTTCTCGGCTTTGAGGCCACCATGGGCCGGGACTATCCGGTGATGTTCGCAACCCTTTACATTTTTACCCTCATGGGACTTCTGCTCAGTATTATCAGTGATCTCACCTATACATTTGTGGATCCCCGCATTCATTTCGGTACAAGGGAGGGGTCATGAAAGCTGCCACCCGACGCAGATGGGAACGATTCCTTGCCAACCGCAAGGGCCTCATCTCCCTCATCCTCTTCATCATACTTTTTTTCGTAAGTCTTTTTGCGGAATTCATTGCCAATGACAGGCCCCTTATGATCCGGTATCAGGGAGAAACCTATTTTCCCGTACTCAAAGATTATAATGAAACTGTTTTCGGCGGAGACTTTGCAACGCTCTGTGATTACAGAGATCCTTATATCCGTGAAAATGTGGATGCCCATGGATTCATGATCTGGCCACCCATCCGTTTTTCCTACAACACCATTCGTATGGATCTTCCGGAACCTGCACCTTCCCGTCCGGACAGGACCAACCTGCTCGGCACGGACGATCAGGGCAGGGATGTTCTGGCACGGGTTATCTACGGCTACCGGGTCTCGGTTCTCTTCGGACTCTGCCTTGCCTTCGGAGGTGCTGTCATCGGTACCTTTGCCGGAGCCCTGCAGGGGTATTACGGGGGAAAGGTGGATCTTATCGGCCAGCGCTTCATGGAAATCTGGTCCGGATTGCCGGTGCTCTACCTCATCATGATCCTCTCCAGTGTGGTGACACCCAGTTTTTTCTGGCTTCTCGGGCTCATGCTCCTTTTCGGGTGGATGTCCCTGGTAGGCGTTGTCAGGGCAGAATTTCTGAGGGGACGCAACCTCGGCTATGTCAAGGCCGCAAGGGTCATGGGCATGACGGACAGACGCATCATGTTCCGGCATATTCTGCCCAATGCCATGGTGGCGGCCCTCACCTTCTTCCCCTTCATTCTCAATGGTGCCATTACAACACTTACGGCCCTTGATTTTCTGGGCTTCGGCCTGCCACCGGGATCTCCTTCCCTTGGCGAGCTGCTCTCCCAGGGAAAAACCAACCTCCACGCCCCCTGGCTGGGGATTACCGCTTTCTGCGTTCTTTCCATCATGCTCACCCTCCTCATCTTTGTGGGAGAGGCTGTGCGGGACGCCTTTGATCCCAGACTGGAAGGTCTGTAAAGGATTTTTGACATGCATACACCCCTTGTCACCGTTAACAAGCTGTCCATTGCCTTTTCCAAAACCGGCGGTGCCCTTTCTCCGGTGGTCCATGGCATTGATTTTCATATTCATGCCGGAGAGTGCCTTGCCCTTGTGGGAGAATCCGGCTCCGGTAAATCCGTAACCGCCAAGAGCCTCCTGCGGCTCCTTCCTTCGGGATGCCACATTGACGGCAGCATTGCCTTCAACGGCATGGAAATAACCAGCATGGAGGAAAGCAGACTGAGAAAACTGCGGGGCGGACGTATTGCCATGATTTTTCAGGAGCCCCTTTCCGCCCTGAACCCCCTGCACCCCGTGGGCAAACAGATAGCAGAAGCCCTGTATCTGCATCAGGGCCTTCCCCTGCACCGTTCGGAAAAGGAAGTGACAGCCCTTCTGGACCGGGTAGGCATTCCCGATGCCAGCCGCCGCAGAAAATCCTATCCCCATGAACTTTCCGGAGGTCAGCGCCAGCGTGTAATGATTGCCATGGCCATTGCCAACAATCCGGATCTTCTCATTGCAGACGAACCCACTACAGCACTGGATGTAACCGTGCAGGACAAAATACTGCGCCTGCTGGAAGATCTTCGCAGGGAGCGGAACATGGCCATGCTCTTTATCACCCACGACCTCGGCGTGGTGCGACGCATGGCAGACCGCATTGCCGTCATGAAGGATGGCCGCATCCTCGAAACCGCAGCCAAAGACACCCTGTTTACCCATCCAGTTTATCCATGGACCAGAGAACTCGTCCGGACAACCCAGCCCCCTCCTCCCCGCGCCCTCACGGAAAACCCGGCCCTCTTGCAGACAAGGGGGCTGGCTGTACGCTTTCCCATCAAAGAGGGCCTTCTCCAGAGGGTCAAAGGGCATGTTCATGCGGTGCGGGGGGCGGATCTTGTTATCCGTAAAGGAGAAACCCTGGGTGTGGTGGGGGAATCCGGCTCCGGCAAAACCAGCCTTGCCCATGCCCTTTTACGTCTCATTCACACAGAAGGACAAATTTTTCTGGAGGATCAGCGCATAGACGGGCTTTCTTCCGGGGAATTCCGCAAATTACGACCCAGAATGCAGATGGTGTTTCAGGATCCCTTTGACAGCTTAAGCCCCAGAATGACCGTAGGCGAAATTGTGGGAGAGGGCCTTGAGGTGCACTCCCATATGAAACCGGCAGAAAGGGAAATACAGATTGCCCAGAGCCTTGAAGCCGTGGGTATGGAGCCTTCCATGGCAGACCGCTATCCCCACGAGTTTTCCGGCGGACAACGCCAGCGCATTGCCATAGCAAGGGCACTGATCCTCAAGCCAGATCTCCTCGTGCTGGATGAACCCACCTCATCGCTGGACCGCTCCGTGCAGTTTCAGGTGCTGGAACTTCTGCGGCATCTTCAGGAAGAACGGGGACTGAGCTATCTTTTCATCAGCCATGATCTTGCCGTTGTACGACGCATCAGCCACAGAATCGCAGTGATGAAGGACGGATATATTGTGGAAACCGGACCTGCGGAACAGCTCTTTACCCGGCCAGAGCATCCCTACACCAGAGAACTTCTGGCAGCAGCCCTGGCTGCGTAAAAAAGGTCTCTTGCGCTTTTTTTCCCCATGGTCGCATCCTTGGGCATAGGTCGGTTTTATGCTCTGGACTGTTAGTATTGTGGAATATGAAAGCTTAAAACCCACTGCCCAATAAATTTCTCAGAAAATGTCCATGCTGACCAAGACTTCAAAAATGGCCATGTAAAGTTATCCATATCTGTGAACAAGAACCCTGCATCGAAACCCCTGCGGATCTTACGGGAAATATTTATGAAAAGACTGAAATCATCTCTCGTCCTCATCAGCATATCAGGTATATTGGCCATATATGTTTTAACCATCCATGGCCATGAGAAAAATAATCCGGCCATCGAATCCGAGCCATCCCTGATGCTAAACACCAATCCATCAAAAAAACTTCATGACAATCAAAGAAAAATGACACCTTCTCACCCGGATTTCATCCTGTCTTCTGATCTTTTTTCTACCAATGAAACAAAAAATGAGCCGGATAATAAAATCGAATCTGCCAGCTTCCCACCAGCTCAAGTCTTCCAGCTGATAAAGGAAAGCAGCGCAGAAGATATTCTGCTCTTTTATAAAAAACACAAAACAGATATCAATATCTCTTTAAGTGGAAGTATTCAGGCACCAATTTTTCACTTTCTGCTTCACAGCAATTTTGAAGTTGCAAAAAAACTTTTTTCCTTGGGTATCATCGACATCGACAAAACGCCTGGGGCTGTTAAAATGGCGGTCTTTTCCGATGATCCTGAAATTCTGAAATTCCTCCTTGCTGCCGGATGGAGTCCGGATGCTTCCACAGAGGGGGGAATGAGTCCTATCCTGTCATCAATTTTTCTTGGTAAGCTTGATACCGCCCGGTTTCTTGAAGCAGAAGGGGCGGATCTCCATGGAATTTTTAAGGATAAAAATGCACTGGATCTGGCAGTCTCTTCCTCACGCATGGACACACAGACTCTGGATTATCTACTCGAAAACGGGATGCGCTATAAACCCGAACATGCAGTGGATGCCGCTATGCGTGGGGCCTCTGTGTCCCTTTCCCATCTTCTTGCAAATCACCCCGAGCTTGCAGCAACGCAGAAAAATGATCAATCCCTGATGGATCTTGCCGTCGCAGGGACAGCCGGAGTGGAGACCATCCAGATCCTCCTCCATAACGGCCTGTCCCTCACTGAAGCCCATCTCAGGGCCACTGAGAAGCGGGTGAAGGGAGCCTATATCCATCCGGATACCGGCCGGGAGCTTATCTTGCCACAGGACCGAAAAGCGGAAGAACTTCAGGCATTCATTGCCCATTACCTTGCCATAAACTGATGCAAGAGTATTCTGGAAGAACGGGGCCTTGAAAAGTGACGGCAAAAGAACTTGCCATAAGAAGCTGGGTGTTCTATGAAAACTGAATAGTTTTCCGGGTGGTGGAAGAACCAGAATTATTAGAAGGAAATTTCCCACAGGAACTGGAAATCGAAGATATGAGGTTTTCTGATTATTATGATGAATTGCGGGTTATCAGGTTAGAAAAAATATTTTTTTGGGGGTCTGTATTATCGGATTTAAAAAAATGATGCAGATTATACAGATCAGCACAATAACTTGTTCACGGCGGCTGAGCCGCCGTGAATCGTGGTGCTGACTACGTCAGCACCACGATTGGGCATTATAGAGAAACCGTTAGGTTAGCTATGAACATTGAAAATATTTTTGCTGTAATAATTGGAATAGAGGATTATTCATATTCAAAAGCACCCCATGATATGAAAGGTGTAGATTTTGCTAGAAATGATGCTATTGCATTTCAAGATTGTATAAAAGAAGTGTTTGGTATCACAGATGATAATATTCAAATTTGGCTTGATTCTGATGCAAATAGAACGCGCATTGAAAATGATTTACCATACTTTATCCAAGGATTGAGAGCTGATGATACATTAATTTTTTATTATGCTGGCCATGGGTTCCACAAAGAAGGTGAAAATAGGATAACGGCTTGGGATACTCATCCTAATAATTTATCAAATACAACGATCTCTTTGAGTGAAATCTTATTTGAGCCCTTAAAAAAATCTAATTGTAAAAAAGCCCTCGTTTTTATTGATGCGTGCTCAACATTTCTTAATGATATTTTGCCATCAAGAGATGTCATTTCTAACATGACCACATCTGAATTCGAGCAATTCATTCAGTCAAAAGACCATACGGCTTTATATTTGGCCTCTTCTCCGGGGCAACCTTCATTTCCGAGTACAACACTACAGCATGGGATTTGGACATATCATTTAATTGAGGCGTTGAAGGGAAATGCAAAAATGGCTTTAACTCGTGACGAATGGATCACAGATGTCTCATTAAAAGATTATTTGAGTTTCGCAATACCAGAATATATTCGTGAAAAAACGACCATTTCAAAACAGCAACAACCATACGCTATTATCAGTGCCGGGCATACGTTTGAGATTGTGCGTATTAAACGGAATGAAGAATCATTTAATTGGGAGAAATTCAACTTAGATATAAAAGAAGCTTATCTAAGAAATGAAGACAGTGCCCCTATAAAATATCTACCTGGTTTTCAGAAAAAAAAGGGGCATTTCATACCTGACAACCACAGTTCAAAAGTCTCAGAATTCATTCAAAGATTATTAACTGAAGATATCAAATCAGAATCAAAGATTGTTTATGATAGGGCAAAATCCATTTTAGGACTAAAACGCAAGGAAATTTCTCGGGATACTTATGAGGGATCTGCTAATGTTGATTGTGATTTATTCAGAATGGAGTGGGATTCTGAGCAGAATCCACTGGATCCATCTGAATATCTTTTATCAAGAATAGTGAAATTAAGAGTTCCTCCTTCCCAGTTACCTAATGATTTTGATGACATTTTTCCTGTAAAACCAGATGAGTTTGTCATTCCGATCCGTGGTGAGATGGAGTTTGATTACATTGCAGATCAATTTGAAGATTTAAGCGAACAGATTGATGGTACTTTTGAAGAGGATGAAGATAGTGGACTTATCAGCTTAACATCAAACGAAGGAACACAATTTGTAGTAAATTTAGAATTGAATGAATTTATAATAATTCCTAATAATGGATCGGGCTGCCTTCAACTATTGAATACTGTTAGCAGTGAAATGGGGAAACTATTAGAATTTACGTCGAATTCTTTTCTTATAGAATGATAATTTATATAGCCCAACAAGCCGGGTGCAGGGGACGCTTTCCGCTGCGCTACAAGCGCCCCTGACCCGCAGCGTTAAGCGTGGATCAGCACGCTCGTATTTAATAATTAAGTTCTTGAACGCACCAAGTTTAAAGCAGAAACGTTAATTGCATACTTAATTATCTTTTAAAAAAACTAGGGACAGTTAAATGTGCTTGCTAAATTTAAAAAGGCATTCTGAGAATATAGGTTTTAAATGTCAAAAGTAAGATTAGGGCCCGATGGCGTACATATTTTTGATCGAGATTCAGGCACCAATGTCCTGCTGGATGAGATTGTTCCACCAAGAGATCGTTGGACATTTAGCCCAAGGCAAGTTTCGATTGCACTAACTAATGCTTGTGATCTTGAGTGTACCCACTGCTATGCATCCAAAACGCCTGCAAGATTGGACTTTGAATCTTTAAAGCAGTGGATGCTAGAGCTAGATAGCGCAGGCTGTTTTGGAGTTGGCTTTGGCGGGGGAGAACCAATGCTCTACCCAAAAATACATGAGCTTTGCGAGTTTGGACGTACCTATACTAATCTCGCGATAACTATGACATCTCATGGCCATAGATTGAATGTTCCATTAGTTGAGGCCCTCAGATCATCGGTGAATTTCCTCAGGATAAGCATGGATGGTGTGCACCATACCTATGAAAAAATAAGGGGGCGCTCTTTTCCTTCTCTGCTTGAGAAGTTGAGTTTAATCAAGGGAAAAATTCCGTTTGGAATTAACTATGTTGTCAATGAGGCAACAATTATTGATTTGACGAAAGCTGCGGAAATTGCGGAAGAATTTCATGCCAAGGAACTGCTTATTCTTCCAGAAGCAGCGCATGGCCGAGGGAAAGCCGTTACACAGCAAACGCTTACTCAGCTTTCAGACTGGATAGGTTCTTACAGAGGTAGTTTACAGCTATCGATTAGCTCTGCGCATTCTGAACTGGTAAGAAGCCAATCCCCTTTGCCCTGCGAGGCAGAAGAGATTGCGTTTGCTCACATAGATGCCAACGGTATATTGAAACGATGCTCTTTTGATAGTGGCGGTCAGGTTATTAACGATAAGGGTATAATGTACGCATTTAACAAGTTAATAGAAGAGCGGAAATCAGCATGAAAATTTGGAATAACTATGGATCTGAACACTCGCTAAATCTCGTGATAATTGGGAGTTTTAAAGAGGAGCACGAAGCCGAAGCGTTTGAACAATTAACCGATAAAATCACGCGTTTTCTAAGCGAAAACTCAGAGTTTGATGTTGATGCCGATCGGTTTGATAGAAAAACTCTCGATTTTTTGGGTAAAGAAAATCTCTTTTCCCTGACACCTCAGCAGCTAGGCCACTTATTGTATGATGTTCATGTTTCCCGTCATGGTAAAGAGATTCGCGTTAGCTCAGATGACGATGTCAATGCATTTGTTAGTCTTCTAATACATAAAGGTGCGAGGGTTGAGGTTTTTTCAGCCCATGATTACCCGGAAAGCAAGAAGAGTTAGGATTTAATTATGCTTGATTGGAGTCGTTTTCAAAACTTGCCTGGTGCTGATACTGAAAATTTTGAGAAGCTATGCCGAGGAGTGGTTAGGAGAAACTTTGGCAGTTTAGGTCCTTTGCATGAATTGAAGAACCAGCCTGGTGTAGAGTTCTATATTACATTGAACAACGACCACCCACGATTAGCAAAAAGAAATGAAACCGTTGGATGGCAAAATAAATGGTTTAGCTATAAAGTAAATGGAGAGCTAACCAATATAGCTAAGCAGCAAATTATACATTCACTAGATAAAACTAAAGAGCACGTATCACATATTAATCATTGGTTTCTGTGGACCCACCAAACCCTAGCTAAATGTGATCAAAAATGGTTCTATGATCTTCAAAGTAACTATGGCTTTACCTTGCACCTTTGGAGTCAACATGACTTAGATGAGCTTTTATCAGGCCCAGCTTTGGATTTGCGTAACTCTTATTTTGGTGAGCTTGCGCTGACAAATGAAATGCTGCTTGAGCAGCATGAAAAATCAATTGCTCCTATAAAAAGTCGCTGGCTTCATGAGGTTCATCAGCGAATGGATGCCGAGCTTCAGGTTAGAAAGGTGTTGGGCGAAAAAGAAGCGTGGGACACATTCAAAAATATCGCTGATAATTTAGCTGAAGTATCCGAGACAATTGAATCAAGCATTAATAAGCCTGAATATTCTCGTTGGAGGGATGGGTTAGAGGTTTTTCATGCATATTGCGCCAACCTCCTTGAATGTTGTGAGATCTTTAATAAAGATATTTGTGGCGATGATATTCAAGATGTAATGGCGACGCTTGAGGATGTTGACTCTCGGTCGAAATTGGAAATTCAAAGAACCTTAATGCAACTACGTTCAGGCAACCTACCGTTAGCTTTGACGATTACTAATGCTTTAGCGTATATAAAAGATATAAAAAATTTGTTCAGATCTGCTGTTGAACTACTTTCCCAACAATTTATTGCAATTTTGGCGGACGCTGGTGGTGGAAAAACACAGCTCGCCGTGGAGCTAACAGCGCAGATGTCCGATAGGCCCGCTGGAGTTTTTATACTCGGAAGATGCCTTAAGAAGGATATGACGCTAGACGATATTGCTCATAGTTTCACTTTCTACCAGAAACAGGTTAACAACTTCGAGGCATTGATTTCAGCGGTGAACTCCGCGGGTGAAAGGTCAAGCAGACGCCTGCCAATCGTTATTGATGGATTAAACGAAGCTCAAGACCCGAGAGAATGGAAACACTTATTCGAATCTACTCTTCCAGTTTTAAAAAAATATCCTAACGTCGTGTTGGTATGTACCTTAAGAACATCAGAAAAAGGTTATGAAAATTACTACCGGCCAAACAGACGTCAACGACACGATGGCAGAGAAAACAGTGCGCAGCAATCGCTACCGGAATCGGCTTTTGAGATTCTTTCTGAAGGGTATGGTGAGGCGTTAACTTACAAAGCGATTAAAGCTTATTTCCGGCTTTACAAAATTAAAGCAGATCCATTTACTGCGCCTTTGAATTTTTTCTCCCATCCTTTGAATCTTAAGATATTTTGTGAGGTTACTAACAGAAAAGCTGAAAACGAAATGCGTGTTTCGTATTTCCCTTCTTCAATCTACAGCCTTTTTAGAGAGCAAATAAACCATACTGCAAACTCTATCGCCAGTTTGACAAACCTTAGACAAAAATATGGAGTCGAAGATGCCAAGAAAGCTATCTATTTTCTAGGCGAATGTATATGGGAAAAAAATACCCGATCAATAGCAGAAGATGATTTTAGGGATAAGGTGAAACTCCCCCTTAATGATTGGGACTCAGATATGGTTAACCTTCTGGCACAAGAGGGAATTATATTTCGAGACGAAGGGGACAAAATATTTAGCTACGAACTGACACCAGTATATGATCGTTTGGGTGGCTTTATTGTTGCGGAGTATCTTCTAGGGAAGAACTCGGGTAAGCAGAGTTTAAGCGAATGGGTCACCAAGTCTGATGTTATCAAAAAACTATTTGGTGAAATGTCGGATCAACACCCGCTTTCCCAAGATATTCTCCATGCTTTAGTGGTATTGATACCGAAAACAATATATCGAGAACAACTTTGGAAAGCTCTACCAGAAGACTATAAACCTGTTGCGCTAGCACTGACTCCTCTAATTGATAAGAATGATATTTGCTCGGAAACACTCGATAATTATAAATCTCTAATAACTTATGATGGCCCCTCGACGAGGGATATTGAGCAGCTGTTGACTTTGAGGTATGCAGTTGAACATCCATTAAATGCAGAGTTCTTCAATGAAATATTATTCAATCTGTCTATGGCAGATAGAGACTTGTCATGGACTGAGTATACCAGAAACCAAAGCTCGGAAATTATTAGCGCACTGAAAGGTCATTTAACAAATATAAAGTCCGGAGCCAACTTTAGCCCTGAAACTATTCGGTTGAGGATGATTTTTTTCTCCTGGCATCTTACATCTACAGTAATTGAGCTGAGGGATTGTGCTACAGAATTACTATATAATGTGGGCCAGCAGGATCCTGGTTCGATGTTTGAGCTAACTTTAGAGCAACTGAGTGTAAATGATCCTTATGTTTCGGAGCGCTTGTTGGCCTCAAGTTATGCGCTTGCATCAATTCTAGTTAACTTGCCAGAATACAGGGATGCGGTTATTGATTACGGGAAAAAACTATATAACGAAATGTTTGTTAGAAAAGCTTCTAATGCCACAACACATTTGTTAACCAGAGAGTATGCAAGTTGCACATTAAAACTAATAGCATTTCATCACCCTAATAGTACACAAGATCTGAATCAGAGTTTATTCCTGCACCCATTTCCGGAGATGCCAAGGAGAGAGTGGGAATGTATTAAAAAAGATGAAGAAGAATATTCTCGTTATAACTCACCTTTCAGAATGGATTTTGAAAACTATACAATTGGGCGTCTTGTAAAGGATAGGAGTAATTATGACTATTCACATGAAGGATATAAGGTTGCTCGTTGTAACATTCTTTGGCGAGTAAATGAGCTGGGATGGTCTCATGATCAGTTTAAAAAAGTAGAAGAGCTTGTTGAATCAGATAGACACCACTTCTCGCGCTCAAGTCGATCCCGAATTGAAAGGTATGGAAAGAAATACTCGTGGATTGCTTATTATGAGCTTGCTGGCCAATTAAGTGATGAATCCAAATTGGAATATTATGGTGAAGCTCGCTTTGCTACGGATATAGATCCATTTTTCCCCGATCAGGTCGAAGATTCAGAGCTTGTTACCCATGAATTTCTTTCTGATGAATCTATGGCTACAAAAGATTGGATACTAGAAGACGAACTTCCTAATCTGTCAAGCATTCTAGAGATTAAAACGGATGGTCAAGATTGGGTTCTTTTATATGGATTTAATTCTGAGGAATCAAAAAAATTAGATAGAAATTTCTATTGTTCAATAGACACTGCATTTGTTTCTGAACACTGTATGAGTCAACTTAAGAAGTACATGGCAGAGAAAAGGAAGATAGACTGGCCGGAAAAATATAGCAGCTATAGCGTCTATTCAGGGGAGTTATATTGCGAAGCTCTTAATGATTTTTCTGGAGACTCCGAGGTCAGAATCGAAATTGGATATGAGACCCAGACATACGAACAACCTGAGGTTAGATTCAGTGATGAAATCTATATAAAAGGCGGAACTTTTGAGCGCGAAGTCCCTATTGTTGATAACTTGAAAATTCTTTCCACGACTTTTAACTACTATTGGGAAAACCCTGGTAGTTCGAAGGAAAGTACTAAGCGATTGGCATTGGCTCCCTGGGTCGTAAAAGAGCTTGGACTTCGTTTCAATCCCTCAGAATTCATCTATTTGGATAAAAGCGGCAATATGGCCGTGTTAAACATTAACCCCAAAGGCGATACCTTTAGTAACTACCGGGAACTTATATACCTTAGAAAGGACTTGTTCGATAAATTGGGTAAGAAGCTAGGGATAAAGCCAGTTAAGCATATTGCTGGAGAAAGAAGATATGCTAAGACTGAGAATCTAGGCGGAGAAGACTCATACCGACAGTTTGAAGCCATCAATTAGTTTGTGCTAGATGAATTAGACCATTCTTAAGTGTTTTCTTTATCGTATTTGGATAGGAATCGAGCATGAGAACGCTTAACAAGGCGCTGCTGACGGACAAATTTTCCGCTGCACTCCAAATTTGCCGCAGAGCGCGGCGTTCACGGCGGCTGCGCCGCCGTGAATCGTGGTGCTGACTACGTCGAATACCTTGCCCCGGCGCTACGCGCCTGAACAAGGTACTCGACCGGACACCTCACACCGATAAACCAGACTGCGTCTGCTTGATCGGCGCTCGGCGCCGGTCAGCACCACGATTTCGGTCATAAAGTTGAGAGGTACAAACAATATGATAAAGAAAGTTGTACAAGTTAGAAATATTAACGATAAAAATTTAATGGAAGATCTGAAATATTGGCTTAGCAAAACTCAAGATGAAAGAGTGTCGGCAGTTGAATTTTTGAGGAGACAAACACATGGAAGTTCAGAACGACTTCAAAGAGTTGCTCGAGTTATTCAACGCTCATAATGTACAATATCTTATAGTCGGAGGATACGCATTAGCATATCACGGGACGCCGAGGTATACTGGTGATATCGATTTATTCGTTAAATCAGATTCGGAAAACGCATCTTTGATTTTGAAGGCGCTTAATGACTTCGGTTTCGGTTCAGCTGGTCTGAAGACAGAAGATTTTACAAATAAGGATAATATTGTTCAGTTGGGTTACCCTCCGGTACGTATTGACATTATTACATCGATATCAGGGGTTGCATGGGAAGATGCCTATAAAAGCCGGGAAAAAGGAAAGTATGGTGATGTCCCAGTCTATTACATAGGTCGTGATCAATACATCATAAATAAAAGAGCATCAGGAAGAAAAAAGGATCTTGCCGATATAGAGGCTCTTGGCGAAGAATAAATAATACGAAGACCGAACCAACCGGTTCACCGGATGGCAAAAAGCGCCGGTGATTTTCAACGTTATAAGCATAGACCATCTAAAATGGCCTCAAATTTTTACCCGGTTTTTATCCGCTTATCAAACAGCTCTCACTGCATATTTTGTAGAATAGCTATCAATACCACCTCTGCCTTTGGCAGACAGTCAGGTTGTGGCTACAAAAACCGATGAAAAACAGCGTTTTTTGATGGGTTTTAGACGGTCTATTATAAACCTATTGATAGAATAAAAAGGTAAAAAATATGGCAGATCGAAATCGTAAAGTAATAGGCTATTTTGCTTTTGCTTCTCCTACTGAAGTTGTATGCACAGACAATGCATGTGTTATCTCTGGCTCTGTAGGAACCATGAAAGCATTCTTAAAAGAATTTGATCCAGAAGGGCTACAAAAACACACGATTAAAAAGACTTTATTCGGAGAAATACTGAATGGTCTCAAATTAGGAGCTGCATATGCTTTTGATGAAGAATCGTACAAAAAATTTTATCCACTTGCTCGGCAAGAAGGATTAAATGTTGCGGAAGCAAACTTCGAAGAAATGAAATCCAAAAACTTTCGTTTTTTTACTGTTCAATTGGCAGACTAATACTAAAAAGTTCACTCCCCACTCAACACAGAGAAAAATACCTGACAAGGAGTCATATGTGATTGTCATTGCCAGATTTTCGTTCCCCCATGAAGCGCACATTGCAAAAGCCAGCCTTGACAGCGCTGGAATTGAAAGCTGCATTGCAGACGAACATACGGTGAACGCTCAATGGTTATTTTCTAATGCCATTGGTGGCGTTCGTTTAATGGTTGCAGAAAAAGATGCCGATGAAGCTTCTCAAATACTGAATACTGACTTCTCAGAGTCATTAGATAATGAAATCAATGATGAGGAAGGCAGGGATGCTTGCCCCCATTGTGGCAGTACGGATCTGTCCCCATATACAAAAGGGAAGCGTCCGGCTTTTCTGGTTTTCATTTTGATAGGCTTTCCATTGTTTTTTTACAGGCATGGCTATAAATGCAACCAGTGCGGGGAGTTTAACGAGAAGCTCTGAGCAGCGGCATAGCAAAGCCAGTACACGGGGATGTTTCCTTTCGCTCGCTACAGTCAGGCCAGTCATCCGGCACCCTGCCCCAGGCCAGATACCAAAACAAAAGAACCAAAAAAGGAAAACCCATGACACACCCCATATATCACAGGCTTCAGGAAGTCCTCGACACCCTGCCCAACGGATTCCCCGCAACGGAAAGCGGCGTGGATTACAGCAGATTCGCCTGAAAAGGCCCATTACCAACGAGCGTACTACCCGCTCTGAATCCGCCGGCCGGATTCAGAAAAACGGATTCCACAAGACAGAAAGGAGATGAAATCCAATGAAATCAAAATGCTTTATATGTAATTCCGAGTATGCCAGATCAGGGATGTCCAGACACATTAAAAGCTGCCTCGGCAAGCATTTTAAATCCTCCGATACAGAAAAAGCCAAACGGGTTTTTTACCTGCACATCCATGCCACTTACAATCCGGATTATTTTCTTCATATTCTCATGAAAGAAAATGCCAGACTCGAAGACCTGGACTCTTTCCTTCGAAACACATGGCTGGAATGCTGCGGACATCTGAGCGCATTTACCTACGGCGGCTACGGGGAAGATATTAATATAAAAACGACCATATCCAAGATCTTTGAGCCGGGTCTGTCTCTATCTTATATGTATGATTTCGGTGACACGACAGAACTCACCATCAAAAATGTGGAAATCTATAAGGGAGTCACCGAGGGAAATAGAAAAATACAGCTTGTATCCCGCAATAATGAGCCTAAAGTCATGTGTGATGAATGCGGCAAAAAGCTTGCAACATCTATTTGTACGGAATGCCAATATGAGGGCAAAGGCTGGCTATGTTCAAAATGTGTTAAAAACCATGAATGTGATGAGGACATGTTTCTCCCGGTTGTCAATTCTCCAAGAGCAGGCGTTTGTGGATATACAGGAGATTAAAATGACCCTCCCTCAGCCCCTTGATTTTCGTCCGGCCAAAGAAACCCATGAGGATGCCCTGTTCTTTGCGCACGGCCTCAACATGGCCTGTGATGGCCTTCTGCGTTTTCTGTTTGGCTCCGGGTTCGGAGAAATCTTTGCACAGACCTGCCTGGTTCCAGGTCACAGCCTCTCCCTTGAGCATGTCCTGATTGCAGAGCTTGAAGGGGAGCCTGTGGCCATACTAAGCGGCATGCCTGTGGGAGCCATGGCCGATTTTTCCCCTGTGCTGCGCTGGGCCGCAGGCAAACAGATCTGGCGGGTAGGCCTTCTGGCCCTCACCGCCCTCCCCCTCTTCAAAGCGATGTCTCAACACAACCCGAACGACTGGTACCTTCAGGCCCTTAGCGTATCTGAAAAAATGCAGGGAACTGGAACAGGATCAAGACTCCTTGCCATAGCCGAAGAAAGGGCAAAAAGCTGCGGAGCACACCGCATCACTCTGGATGTGTCCTCGAACAATACTGCCGCACTGCGCCTGTATCTGCGTATGGGGTATGAACAGGAAAGAATCTCTCCAAGGGCCTTTTTATCAGGCGGCCTGCAGGTACACCGCCTTGGTAAAGCACTACCTTTGCAGTAAATAATCGAGGGATTGCTGCAGAGGATAACGGGGTAAAAGGGTTCGCGCAACGGATAGCTCAAATCCCTATATCAGGCGTTGGAAGCACTGCTTTTCCGCATCTGTTCCCATGGTTTTTGCTTGCCGGGTGTTGGCAAAACAATGGAAATACCCCAAAAATACTTGCCGGGTTTACGCTTTCCACATGTGCTGTCACCTGCTATATCTCTGGACGTAAGTATCACTCTGGGCAAAGATCGTTCACCCGCCGCAGTGAACAGGTGACCCATCAGGAATTAAGGCCAAATGATATGGCAAAAACACCGGAAAATTTTGCAGAAACGGTCAAAGAGGTCCGCCAGCAACTGGGGCTCAGTCAGGAAGAACTGGCCCACGAGCCGCGCTGGCCCAACACAGGTGAGAAGCTCATTGCCAAGGACCGCCGCATCTATGTCTCGACCTATCCCACCATGCTCAATATCATCCGGGATGCCTTTCAACATTTGTCTCCGCACTTTTTTGATTTCATTGTGGTCGATGAAAGCCACCGATCCATCTACAACACCTACAAAGAGGTGCTGGACTATTTCAAAACCATCATTCTGGGCCTCACCGCCACGCCAACCGACATCATCGACCACAACACCTTTCAGCTTTTTCACTGCGAAGACGGCCTCCCCACTTTTGCCTATACCTTTGAAGAGGCGGTCAGCAACGTGCCGCCCTACCTGTGCAGCTTTCAGGTAATGAAGATCCAGACCCGCTTCCATGCCCGCAATCCCGAGACCGATACCGACCGTAGGCAAAAATGGTTTATGGTGCCCCGTGCCGACATCGAGACCGAGGGTTATGAACTGTCCCTAAGCCGGTACAAGGAGGATGTGTTTGAAGAGGTTAAGTATGAAAAACCGGGGGTGATTCTGGAGCGCTTGCTGGTGGCGGAGCTGGGGGAAGATTTTGTAAACCACGAAACCCATAAAAAGCTTTTGGAACGTATTGAAGGTGGGATTGTGCGGGAACTGCTGGAGCTGAGGGAGATGATAGCATGAGCAGCAGCCCACAAAACAGCTTGCCCGATTCCTGCGCAGGAAATCTGCTTCAAGACCTGAAGTCTTTGATTGATCAGGGCCGGAAGCAGGCGGTTTCTGCGGTTAACAGTGCGGTCACCATCACCTACTGGCATGTGGGCAAACGCATCAATGAAGAGGTCTTGCACGGAGAGCGGGCGGAATACGGCAAGCAGGTGGTGGTGTCACTGGCCGGGGAGCTGGCCGCATTCTATGGCAAGAGTTTTGAGGCGAAAAATCTGCGGCGGATGATGCAGTTTGCTGAGGTTTTTCCGGATCTTGAGATTGTCGTTCCACTGGCGCGACAATTGAGTTGGTCACATTTTTTGGCCTTGATACCCCTTAAATCGGATGAGGCCCGAATCTTTTATGCCCGTTCAGCCAGTGAATCCGGCTGGAGCAAGCGGGAACTGCGGCATCAAATGGAACGCAAGGCCTTTGAACGCTCCGAAATTGCCGATACAAAACTATCCCTGGCCGAGGCGGATCACCTGAACGGCAGCTTCAAAGATCCTTACTTTCTCGATTTTCTGGGACTGAAAGAGGGGGATTCTGGATACGATCCGCACATCAACCCCGGAAGTCACGCAGGAAGTCACCCCGGAAGTCCGGCTCCTTTCGGTCTTAACCTCCGAAATGACCCGGCAACAGCTCAAAGAAGCCCTTGGGCTGAAAGACAATGAACATTTCCGCAAAGCCTACCTGCTCCCTGCTTTGAATGCCGGTCTCATTGAAATGACTCTCCCTGACAAGCCACGCAGCAGCAAACAGAAATACAGGCTGACGGACAAGGGCCGTCTGCTTCGGGATTCAGCAAACTGACCTTGCTGGAGGATATTGATGCCTTGCCCAAACTGATTGCAAGCGGAAGGTCAAGCCATAAAGCCATTCTTCGGAAAACCCGCTTAATTTTTACTTTACGGCTCTTTATTTAAGGATTTCAAAATAATCTTATTGTAGGTTCAAGGCGGGCAGCAATCAGACTCCGGCCCACCTTATCAATCCCTAGCCCAAAGGAAACGAAGATGGAAGCAAGACACTACCTTGTCATTCAAGACCACACCAGCGAATTTCCCGAACCCATTACCTTTGAAAAAGGCGTTCCTCTCACCGTTGGTGAAAAATATGAAGGCCCGGAGGGATGGGAAAACTGGATATTCTGTGAAACGCCTGGACAAAAAGGGGGCTGGGTTCCGGCACAGATTATCGAGAACATCACAGACAACACCGCCCGTGCCCGTGAAGACTACACGGCAAGGGAGCTGAATGTGCAAAAAGGAGAGCAGCTGATTGGCACAAGAACCCTCAACGGCTGGGTCTGGTGCCAAAAATCCGGTAGTTCCGAATCAGGCTGGGTACCGCTTGAAAACCTGCAGGTGAATCCTGCTGGAGAAAACGGAAGCTGCGACATCAAATAGAGCGCAACACCTCGGAAATGGGTTTTCTGTAGGGGCAACCCCCCGAGGTTGCCCAAAACCAGGGCAGGCACGGGGGCCTGACCCTACAATATCCTTTCAAGACTGCCCCATGTATCAAGAATGACCACGCAGAGTATAATCCCACCGTTATAATATTTCATCCTTACTTTTTTCCTTGACCTGTCTAAAGGTTCATAGGCTACCTTTGCTTTCAGAAACAACATGGGAGGCCTTTCATGTATCATGTATCGGACATAACCCGCCGCCTTGGCATTGCACGCTCCACCCTGCTCTATTACCAGAGAATCGGTCTGGTTTCACCGGCAAGGGATGATCAAAACGGCTACCGCATCTATTCGGAAAGTGATCTGGAGCGCCTTGTAACCATCCGCTGTCTCCAGAGAGCGGGCTTTTCCCTGACCCAGTGCCAGGACTGTCTTGAAGGAAAAATGGACGCCGCCATGCTCCGGGAACAGCTCCTTGTAATTGAAAGGGAAATTCTCCATCTGAAAACCGCTGAAAGTATGCTGCGCGCCCTCTGCCAGAGGACTGAAGGGAAAGCGCCGCCGCAGGCACCGGGAGCCGATCCCCTCAGGCACTGGCATGCGGCCTTTGAAAAGCAATCTCCCCAGGCCCACCTGAAATGGCTTCAGGCCCTGGGCTTTTCCGAAAAAACCGCAACGCAGATCCGCTGCGTTTCAAGAAACATGGAAAATCATGAGGTCTATATGGAAGACTTTTTTAAAGTATTTGAAACCATGAAACGACAGGGTCCCGGCAGCTGGCAAACCACAATGGACGCTTTCCGGAAAATCGAAAACAGATCCGCCATCCGCAATATTCTTGAGATTGGCTGCGGAAAAGGAGAAACGGCCCTCACCCTTGCGGAAGTGAGCGAAGCCCGGATTACAACCGTGGACAACCATGAGCCCTTTCTCGATGCCCTTAAAACAAAGCTTACGGAAAAAAACTTATCCCACCGCATCCAGCCCCTTGCGGCCTCCATGCTGAATCTGCCCTTTGAAGACAGAAGCTTTGATCTCATCTGGTGTGAGGGAGCCGCCTACATCATGGGCTTTGAAAAGGCGCTTGCCACATGGAAAAAATTCCTCATTCCGGATGGACACCTTTTTATCAGTGATCCTGTCTGGCTTACGAACACCCCTTCTGCCCCCTGCAAAGAACTATGGGATGTGGAATACCCCGACATGTGCAGCATTGAAGACAGGTGCCGCCAGGCGGAAAAGGCAGGATATCTTGTTGTGGATGCCTCCCTGCTACCCCGGCAGGACTGGCAGGATTTCTACGATGACATGGAAAGAACCCTCCTTGGTCTTAAAAATTCCATTGGAGAAAGACCCGCCTTTCAGGACATGAAAGAAGAAATCTCCATGAACCGGCAGTACGGCGATGAATACGGCTATGCCTGCCTGCTGCTTCAAAAAAGAGCCCTTGCCTGAGCTTCTTTTCAGGCGTAAGAAAACGGGCGAAACGACTTCCGTCCCTCAATCCCACAAAAAGGAAAACAGACCATGAAACCCGCATTCATAAAAGCCTTTACCTGCTGGCTTCTCTTTTTTATCTTCGCAGCCAGTCCGGCCGCAGCCCAGTGGCCCCGAATGACACCCTCCCAGGACGGCGTACCCATTTCCTATGAGGTATACGGAAAGGGAGAACCCACCCTGATTTTTGTCCACGGATGGAGCTGCGATGCCCGCTACTGGCGGGAGCAGATTAACCATTTTTCAAAAAATAACCGCATTGTGCTTCTGGATCTGGCGGGCCACGGCCACTCCGGCATGGGCCGGAGCCAGTACACGATGAAGGCCTTTGGAGAGGATGTGAAGGCTGTGGCGGAAGCGGTGGGAAGCCAAAAAGTAATTCTCATCGGTCACTCCATGGGCGGCCCCGTCATCGCCGAGGCAGCGCGTCTCATGCCCGGACGCGTGCTGGGCCTCATCGGTGTGGACACCTTTGGCAACGTGGCCCATCCCCTCACCCCTGAAATCCTGGACGGGATGGTCAGCCCGCTGGAAGAGGATTTTCAGGCTGGAAGCCGTCAGTTTGTTGAAACCATGATGATTCCCGCCACACCGGCCCCGCTCCGGGAATGGATTCTCAACGACATGGCTGCTGCCCCTCCCGCCGTGGCCCTGAGTGCCTTAAAGGAAATGATGGGGCTTTTCATCACCGGGGAGTCCGCCGCCATCTTCAAAGAAGTCCGCCTTCCCGTCATGGCCGTCAATGCCGACCTCTGGCCCATTGACTATGAAAGCAACCGCAGGCACATGGCTTCCTTTGAGGCCACCGTCATCAAGGGGGCAGATCATTTTCTCATGCTGGCAAGGCCAGAGGTCTTCAATCCCGCTCTGGAAGAAGCCGTTGAAAAAATCATGAAGAGGAAATAGTCAGCCAGACACCAGATCAGGCTGGCAGATATTGTGGATGGGGGTGATGGAGTTACAAGAGTGATCAAAACCAGACAAAGCGGAATACTGGAAGGTATTTAGCATTAATACATGGGAATACCTACCCTTCATGCCGCGGATCAAAGGCATCCCTCACCCCTTCCCCGATAAAAACCAGCAGGCTCAGCATGGAGGCCAGCACGGCAAAGGCGGCAATGCCGATCCAGGGAGCATCCAGATTTTCCTTTCCCTGTGCAAGCAGCTCTCCCAGAGACGGGGAGCCGGGAGGCAGGCCGAATCCGAGAAAATCCAAAGATGTAAGGGTGGTGATGGCACCGTTGAGCACAAAGGGCAGAAAGGTCAGGGTAGCCACCATGGCATTGGGCAGCACATGGCGAAAAAGCACCACCCTGTCCGGAAGTCCCATGCAGCGGGCGGCTTTCACATAGCCTAAGTTCCGGCAGCGCAGCACCTCGGCCCGCACCACATCCACCATGCCCATCCAGGAAAACAAGAGCATGATGAAGAGCAGCACAAAAAAGCCCGGCTGCATGAAGCTTGAAAGGATGATGAGCAGATAGATCATGGGAAGACCGGACCAGATTTCCATGAAGCGCTGGCCAAAGAGATCCACTTTGCCGCCGAAATACCCCTGCACCGCCCCGGCCACAATGCCCACAAGCGTACTGAAAACAGCCAGACAAAGACCAAAAAGCACGGAGACCCGGAACCCGTAGAGAAGCCTCGCCAGAATGTCGCGGCCATGGTCATCGGTTCCCAGCCAGTTCCCCTCACCGGGTGCAGCAGGATACACACCCTCCCTTGCAAGGTTCACCGTATGCCATGAAAAGCGGACCGGCGGCCAGAGCATCCAGCCATGGGCCTCTGCCATGGCAATGACCTCAGGGTCCGTGAAATCCGCATCCGTTTCAAAATATCCGCCCAGCAGGGTTTCCGGAATCTCAGAAAAAACGGGAAAATACATTCGATCCTGAAAATACAGTACAAGGGGTCTTTCATTGGCAATGAACTCGGAAAAAATACTTGCCGTGAAAAGCGTCATAAAAATCCATAAGGAGATCCATGCCCTGCGATTGCTGGCAAAGGTTTTCATCCGGCGGCGGGTGACAGCACGCATGGTTTATACTCCCCCTGCATCAAAATGGATTCTCGGGTCCACCAGCACATAGGTGATGTCCGAGAGAATTTTCACAAACAGGCCCATGAGGGTGGAAATATAAAGCCCGGCAAACATCACGGGATAATCCCTGTTCATGGTGGCCTCAAAGCCCATGAGACCCAGCCCGTCCAGAGAGAAAATCACCTCTATCATCATGGAACCCGTAAAGAAGATACCCAGAAAGGTTCCGGGCAGCCCTGCAATGACAATGAGCATGGCATTGCGGAACACATGGCCGAAAAGCACCCGCCCTTCGCTGGCTCCCTTGGCTCTGGCCGTAGTCACATACTGATGGCGGATTTCATCCAGAAAGCAGTTTTTGGTGAGCATGGCAAAACCGGCAATCCCCCCGATGGTCATGGCAAGGATGGGCAGGGCCAGATGATGAAAATAATCAAGCACTTTTCCCGTAAAGGACAGTTCATGGAAATGATCGGAAACAAGCCCCCGGAGGGGAAACCATTCCAGATAACTGCCCCCTGCAAAGATAACGATTAGGATCACGGCAAAAAGAAATACGGGAATGCTGTTGCAGATCACGATGACAAAGCTGGTCCACACATCAAAGGGTGAGCCGTGGCGCACGGCCTTGCGGATTCCCAGAGGGATGGAAACCAGATAGATCACAAGGGTACTCCAGAGCCCCAGAGACAGGGATACGGGCATTTTCTCCCCGATCATGCCGAGAATGCTCCGGTCTTTAAAAAAACTCTCCCCAAAATCCAGAAGAAGATAGCTTTTCAGCATGGAAAAAAACCGCTCATGCAACGGCCTGTCAAAACCAAAGCGCCTCTCAATTTCCGCCACCAGCTCCGGGGAAATCCCGTCCCTGCCCCGGTAGGCGGAAGTGCTGTCCAAAGAGGTTTCCACCATGACAATGGCATCCCCCTCTGCGCCGGTGATGCGCTCCAGCGCCCGGTCGCCCCTGCCCTCCATGCGGCTGATCACCTGCTCCACCGGCCCGCCCGGAGCCAGTTGCACAAGGAAAAAATTTAAGGCCAGAATACCCAGAAGGGTGGGAACAAGAAGAAAAACCCTTTTTGCGATATAGGCAATCATGACTCTCCCTCAGAAGCTGGGGCGGCTGCCCGGTCTTCTTCTCCGTACCACCATGTGCTCACACCCCTGCCCCATGGCGGAGGTGTTTCCGGAGACTGAATGTGAACAGCCCTTGCCAGATACCGCCGCTTTCCCGCACCAAAGGGAATGACATAATGGCCGTGCCGCAGTATGCGGTCCAGAGCACGGACATAGGGGATCATCTCCCGCCGGCTTTCTCTGGAAAGGATCTTCTCAATGAGGCCGTCTGCCACAGGATCGGCAATACCCATGAAATTCCGCTGATCCTTCCGGTCACGGCTTGCGGAATGGAAGGCCACGGCAAGCTCCCGGCCCGGCCTGTAAGCCGCCCCGAAACCTGCCACAATCATGTCAAAATCACAGTCCCGCAAACGGCGGGTGTACTGGGGGCCATCCACCATGTGAATCCGCATCTCAATGCCAAGGCGTCCGAGACTGCGGGCAAAGGGCAGGAGCATGCGCTCCTCCCTGCGGGAATCCGTGAGGAACTGAAACCGGAAGACCTGCTTTGTTTTCCCATGCACCCTTCTGCCCCCTTCCACCACCCAGCCTGCTTCCCTGAGCAGCCTGTCCGCCTCCATGAGACCTTCCCGGTTGTGGCCGCTTCCGTCCGTCAGGGGCAGGCTCAGGGGATTTTCCAGTACGCCTTCGGGCAGGTCATCCCCGAAGGATCGCAAAATGGCAGCCTCCCCTTCATCGGCAAGGGGCGGGGCTTTCATGTCTGAATTTTCAAAATAGCTTTCCGTTCTCTCATATTCACCATAATAAAAACGACGGTTGGCCCATTCAAAATCAAAGGCAGACAGCATGGCTTTTCTTATCCGCCTGTCCGCAAACACAGGCCTTCTGGTATTCATCACAAGGCCATACATGCCCGATGGATCCCGGTTCTCCAGCGTCTTTTTCAGGATACGGCCATCGCCAAAACGGGGGCCTTCATAACGGGTAGCCCAGTTTTTCACGGAAGACTCAAAGCGAAAATCATAAAGCCCGGCGCGGAAGGCCTCCATGGCCACCGTATCATCCCGAAAATACTCATAACGGATGCGGTCAAAATTCCAGCGCCCCCGGTTTACGGGGTGATCTGCGGCCCAGTAATCTACTCGGCGGGCATAGACCACACGCCTGCCCGCTTCCACCTCCGCCACGGCATAGGGGCCGGAACCCATGGGCGGGGTGAGATCCGCACGGCCAAAGTCCTTATCCTCCCAGTAATGGGCCGGAAGAATCTGCAGGCGACCCACCATGAGAACAAGGGAGGGGTTCTGCTGTTCCCGAAAATCAAAACGCACCCGGTTACCGGAAAGAACGGTTACGGATGCCACGGCCTCGCTGTAACGGCGCAGGGCGGAACCAAAATGGGCCTGCAGCATTTCCCATGAAAACACCACATCCTCCCCACGGACGGGGCTGCCATCGGCAAAACGGGCTTCGGGGTGCAGCTGAAAAATCACATGGGAAAGATCCGGAGGCACATGAATTTCGGAAGCCAGCAGACCATAGGCCACATCCCGCTCATCCTCGCTTTCCACAAGAAGGGTGTCGTAGATCAGATGAATGCCTTCCGCAGGACGGCCCTTGAGCAGCAGGGGGTTGAAGCTGTCAAAGGTGCCAATGGTGTGGCAGCGCAGCTCTCCGCCCTTGGGCGCATGGGGATTTACGTAGGAAAAATGGGTGAAGTCAGAGGCATAAAGAGGCTCGCCATCCGCACTAAAGGCGTGGAGGGCCAGAGCTTCTCCATGGGAATTCATGATCAAAAACAGGCAGAAGAAAAGAAAAATACGCTGAACACACATACCCGGACACCCGATTCTTACAAAACAAACCAGCAGAATGCAGGCACCCGCAGGGGGTGCCGCCACACAAGCAGGCAGGCGCAAAGCCTGCCCCTGCATCAATCCAGAGCCATCCTCCTCTCCCAACAGGAGAAGGGGATGGCCCGCTAATCGCAAAGATCAGAAGCGATACCCCAAAGACACCCTCAGGTTCCGTCCAATGCCCGCACCGGAATCCTTGAAATGATAGGCCCGGTAGCTTTCGTCCAGCAGGTTGTCCACAAAGATCCCTGCGGAAAGACCATCAAGGGAACCGCTCCGGCCTTCCCAACGGGCAAAGAGTCCGTGGATCTTGTGGGACTCCCAGGTTTTGCCTTCGGCCTTGAAGGACTCCACAAAACGGCCATGCCAGCCAAGGCGCAGACCCGTTTCCACAAAATGGTAATGGATTCGGCTCTGGAACACTCCGGGAGTTGCCCCGGCCCAGCTGTCTTTGTCCGAAGACTCCCGGTTATCGACCTTCGCATAGGTGAAGAGCATGCCAAAATCCCCGATGCCGTAAGTGGCTGCCATCTCATAGCCCTGACGTTTGGCGGATTCAACATTCACGGTCTGCACAATGCGCTCAAAGGAATGGGGAGGGTCCAGATCTTTCAGGGTTTTGATACTGATCAGATCCTCAATGTCCTCGGTGAACCAGACGGCCTTGAACCGAAGGGCATCCCTGTGGCTAAAAAGCCCGTTGCGGCTCACATGCATGCCAAGCTCCCGCGTTTTGGCCGTTTCCGGCTTCAGATCCGGGTTGGCCAGCACCTGAATGTGTACGGGAGGATTCATAAAATCCAGCTCCGTGTACATCTCGCTCACCAGAGGCGGACGGAAGGCCTCGGCATAGCTGGCATAAAACCCAAGGCTCTCCAGAGGATTCCAGCTTAGGGAAACCCGTGGGTTCAGGCGGGAGTCACTGCCGTCACCGGCATCGGATCGTTTGCCGCTGCGGTCAAACCAGGTATAGCGAAGACCGGAGATGATAAGAATCTTTCCGTCCGCCAGCGCCATCTCATCCTGAATGAAAAGCCCGCCGTCCCTGCCTTCTCCGGGAGGATCGGTCCAGCTGTCCGTTTCCGGCCTGTATTCATCCTTATAGAAATCCCCGCCCACTACCACACGGTGGCGTGTGGGGCCTGCCACAAAACGCATGGCATTTTGCACATCCACACCGGAAGAGGTGAATTTCAGGCCATTTCTGACATTATTAAACTGATCTTCTTTCCGTTCGGAATGCATGAGGGTCATGCGAGCATCCACCCACTGGCTGCCGGGATCCAGCTCCAGTGCGGCAAGAAAGCGGTTCTGCTCACTCTCGTACCAGCTGCCCTCATCCGGATATTTGTAGGCCTGCTCATAGCGGGATGCGCTGAAACTCACCCGCCTGCCTTCATCGGGAATCCAGGAAGCCTTCATCAGGTGCTGCCGCCTGTCTCCGGAAAGACGGGTCTTGGCCCTGTCCGGATCACTGGACGTATAGGAGCCGTAATCCCTGTATGAGGAAAAAGCCAGAAGATCCGCATCTCCGCTTCTGCCATAGGCCATGAGACTCCCGTCCCGGCTGCTGTCCGCCGTGGAGGCCCCCGCACGCAGAGAAGCACCAAAGGACTGACCCGGCCGCAGCAGATCTGCCGCATCTTTGGTGGTAAAGGCAATAACACCACCGATACCGCCTCCGCCGTGCAGGGTGGAAGCCGGTCCCCTCACCACTTCCACGGCCTTGAGAAGATCCGGGTCCAGCAGAATGGTGGTCTGGGCATCCCCTGCCTTCTGCACATAATTTTCCCTTGCCCCGTCTATTTTAATGATGGTCTGGCTTTCGGGAAGACCCCGCAGGGCAGGCTGACGGCTGTGTCCCGTTCCCCCTGAAATGTCCACACCGGGCAGGGTGGAAAGAATATCCGTGATATCCCCTGCTCCCCTGTCCTTGAGGGCATCCCCCTCCAGACGATCCGCCGAAGCAGGAAGCCGCAGAAGATCACTTTCCGTGCGGGTGGCCGTGACCACCACCCCGTCCATTTCCAGATCCTTCGGCCCGTCCGCCATGGCAAAGGGAGGCAGAAAAGCCAGTGTTATCATCCATACCGCCCATTTTTTACAAAACATCCCGTACTCCTTACCGATCTTTAAAGGGTGAAAAGGCCATGATCCACTGCTGCATCCGGGCAGGATAATCCATGGGTTCGCCGCCGCTCACATGGGGAAGGGCAAAGAGGGCAAGATCCCGCAGGGCAGGAACCTCCAGCAGCGCCCTGTCTCCGGCCACTTCCCCATGGAGAAGCCCCAGCCCCACCTGGGCATCACCCGTGAACACCAGCACATCCGGCCGCACGTCTTTCAGGGCAAGAAGGCTCTGCAGGACTTCCGGCCCCTCACCGGACACAAGGGATCCTCCCACCTCCTCACAGCCCATGGGCCGGAGAAGATGCTGACAGCAGAAGGTGTCCGGGCCTTCGGCAACCAGATAATGCTGGCCCGTTTCCGGATGGACCATGCCAAGGAAAACCGCCACCTTCAGCCCAAGGTTCCGGGGCATGGTTTCCGAAAGCCCAGCCATTTTCTCCCCGTATCCCTTAATCAGTCTGGCCGCTTCCTTTTCCCTTTCAAAAATTCTCCCCGCATCCATCACGGCCTTTTCAAGCCCCTCCGTAAAATCCACCACATCCACCCGATAGCCCTCCTGCCGGAGCTCTTCCTCCATGGAGGCGGGATTCATGCCAGACCAGCCCGCCACATCCGGGCCGTCCTTTTCCAGCACAATCCAGTTCACGCCCATGCGTTTGGCTGCGGTATGCAGCACCCTTCGCTTATCCCCCATGATGCACCGGGTACATTCCAGCTGGGGAATGCCGGGGAATATTCTTTCAATCTGGGGAATCTGGGATGTCACCATGCCCCGGCCCAGAATACCCAGATGCCGGGCCACATCCGAAAGCTTATCCCCTATCAGAATCACATCCGGCATCCTTGCTCCGCTCATCATACCCTTCTCCTTCGTTCATCCGTTAAATTCACACTTCCGAAGGGCTGTAGTGCAGGGTGCGTGCCAGAAACGAAACATATTGCAGGTGCCTAAAAAATAAGGCCGCACCATTTTTCTTTTTGAAAAATGGAATGGCCTGAAGGGGAAGAATACTACCCACCTTCTTTAAACAAAAACAAAAAATTGTTTTAATCCATATACTTATTCAAGATGAGATGAATACATCCCAGACTGGGAATCTTTCTTCCCAATTCCATGCCGCTGAATTTTGGTATAAAGGCTTCTCCGGTCTATGCCAAGAATCCGCGCGGTCTCACTTCTGTGAAAACCCGTTTCCTCAAGGGTTTTCCGAATCACCGCCGCCTCCATCAGGGCCATCTGCTCCTGCAGGGTTCCGCAGGCAGGCAGAGCCGGAGGCTTCTTCATCCCAAAGGCCTTTCCCCGCTCCGGGAGATCCAGAGTATGAAGCAGGGCATAACGCCGGATCACATTGCAAAGCTCCCGCACATTGCCGGGCCAGTCATGGGCCATGAGACGATGGAGTTCCGCCGCTCCCAGAGGCGGTGTACCGGGCAGACTCTCCAGAAAATGGCTGACCAGCAGGGGGATGTCCGCCTTTCTCTCCTTTAAACGAGGAATATGAACGGGCACCACATGGATGCGATAAAAAAAATCCTCCCGCATCTTGCCCTGCCGCACCCATTCTTCCAGATCCCGGTTGGTGGCCGCAAGGATGCGAAAATCCGGGTGACGGATTTCCCGGCTGCCCACGGGACTGAAGCCGCCCCCTTCAATGGCCCGGAGAAGACGGGTCTGCATGGAAAGGGGAATTTCTCCGATTTCATCCAGAAAAAGGGTGCCGCCGTGGGCCTTATCCAGAATGCCCGGCTGATCCCGGTCTGCTCCGGAAAAAGCACCTTTTCTGTAACCGAAAAACTCGCTTTCCATGAGGTTTTCCGGAATGGCTCCACAGTTCACCGGAACAAAAGCCCCCCTGCTGCGCAGGCTCTGATCATGGATGGCCCGGGCCAGAAGCTCCTTGCCCGTACCCGATGCTCCATAGAGAATAACGGCGGCATCGCTTGATGCGGTCTGCTGCACAAGCCGGAACACGGCCATCATTTCCGGTGTCTGCCCAATGATACCGGGAATGACGGGAGCTGGCGCAGGGCTGTCTTCCCGGCAACGCAGACGGCCAATCTCTTCCCTGAGTTCCCTTTCCATGGTTTTGAATGCCGTAAAATCCGTAACAAAACCTTCGGCACCAAGCAGATGCCCTTTTTCATCGTAAACGCCCTCCCCCTGATCCCACACCCATCTGTCTGAATGCAGAAGGGAGTTGACCCGGTACACCAGCTGGTAAGGCTCCTTCCGGGCCAGCGCCCTTTCCAGAGATTCCAGAACATGGGGATAGCTTTCCTCATGCACCATATTCCCAAGGCAGGTGACCCCGGAGCGGATTTTTTCCCAGGCCAGATCCCCGAAAAGACGGCGGGCTCCTTCACTGGCAAAGGTTAAGGTCCAGAATTCATCTTTTCTGCGATGATAGGCCATACCGGGTAAACTGCGCATCAGAACCGAAAATTTTTCTTCCGGATGATCCGACAGAACGCTTTGATTTTTTTGAAACGGCTTTTCTGCCATGGGCTACTTAATCTTTCAGAAAGGTGTTTTTAAGGCTGTACTTTTATTGCCATGCCTAAAACGATATATGCAAAAAAAATCTCACAGACGCTGAGCTCTTCCGGAGCCATCCATCTCAAATAATGGGTGCCCCCTGCCCTTCCTCGCTTTTTTACAGATCAGAAAAAACGGGAGACTTCACCCCAAAGGTGAAACCTCCCGCAATTCAGGCCAATCATTGCATGGCAGAAACCATCTAACTTCCTCAAACAGCAAATACCGTTTTCTTCCTGCTGTTTTTTAGTAAATGCCCCTGTTCAGGCCGTCCCGTATGGCAGAAATAATTTTGCTGCCCCGGATCGTAGCACCGGAAAATCCATCCACATCCGCCACCACATTCCCGGTACTATATAGATCCAGCACGGCACTCAAGGGCTTTCCTTCCAGATAGGCCAGCACCATCTCATGCTGACGCAGAACGGGCCAGTCCCCATCGCCCTCTTTCGCGCGCCTGTAGTCCTTGCCCTTGTACTGCAAATGCCTGAAGGAAAGCTTAGTCAGCAGCCCGTCTTTCAGATGAAACTCAATGCTGATCTGCTGCTCACCGCCATCGCCATACACGCCCCTGTACCGGCCATCGGGGTGGATCTGAAGGGCAGGGTCCACCGCTCTTTTAGATGTGCATCCCACGCCAAGCATGGCTGCCAGCATAAAAACCATTGCTACAACAAGGTATTTTTTCATGTTTTCCTCTTTTGCTCCATATCATTATTATTAGCGTTCTTATCCGCCTCAGCTCTTTTACCCGGGCAAAAACAAAGAAGGGTAAAAGATTTTGACTTGGCTAACATTTTTGACGGTGAGAATCAAGTTTTTTTGCAAGGACTTGGTTGTTTAGGGTGTTTGGGTGGGCTGGTGGGGCTGAAGAATGGGTCAGGAAAAAGCTTGCCTTAATGGGTGGGGTGGACTATGAAAATTGAATGTTTTTTCAGTTGATGTGGGAGCTGTTTTTTGATGGGGGTTTTTACAGGGGATGGGAATCTGAAATAGATAGTTTTCTGTCCAGCATGATACATGCGGAATTATACGGCTAGGAAAGTGTTTTTTTTTTGTGGCTTTTTTGTCGGGTCTTTGTTAAAAGATTGGTGAGTATACGGATTCACACAATAATATGTTAGGATACACAGATTATGCATATGGAGTCACGCTCTGCTCACGAAGCCAATATGACACCAGTTGAAGATGGAATGTCTCCATCGAACTTGCGGGGGCACCTAGCCCTAGCACACTGGAAAACCTACTATGGCAATATCAAGTTTAGAACCTTTGCGAGAGAAGAGCACTTTGCGAACTTGATTCAAGCGAATTGCTCTGGCGTACCCAGAGTTCTAGAACTCGCTTGCGGGCCTGGCCACTTGCTGCGCTCCCTTCTTGCGAAAAACATCAAGGTAGTTGGTGTCGATATTAATCGCGAGATGCTAAGTGTGAAGACCGACAAATCCCACCAATCACTCATCGGACTTGTTGAAGGAGATGCTCGTTACCTGCCATTTCGAGTACATTCATTTGATGTTGTCGTTTGCGTCGGCTTACTCGAACACTTCGACCGTAACGAACTTGAACATTGCTTAACACACGAAGTTCGCAGAGTATTGAAGCCCAATGGGATCTTGTTGGCTCATGTACCAGTACGAACATTTGCCACATCTGTGGTTCGCGTTTGGCGGAAGCTTATTGCTCGTGATTTATCACCATACAGTATTGACGACGACAACGATCCCACTCACAGAATTTGGTGGAGGCCGACACAGTACGCCGAGTTACTTGGTAGCTGCGGTTTTAACATTCTCTTAACTGACTACTATCCATACAGAAGCTCACGAGAACCCCGGTTCATTACTCGCATTACCGAAATGGCAAGTGAGGTTTGCGCGTCTATCGAAGAAACCACATCCCTCGTTACCCATCGAAATATGATTAAGCGGTTCCGTTCAAATTTTGCTTTCGGAGCCTACTATCTAGGTAAAAGCCAATGAAGTTTTCGACAATATTTGCAGATTCCACCTCGCATCTTCTGAAATGGGCGCTGTATCTATTCCTGTCTGGATGCGCAATTGTCGTTTTCGATAGCTATTTCGATTTCAACTCGCTTGGCAGCGCAGGTCGCGTAGTCAAGGAGGTGGCAGGAAACATCGGACTATCCCTACTAGTGGCAACGTTCGTGATTTTGGTTGTAGATGTTGCCCTAAGAAAACAGACAATTAGCGACATTGAAGAGCTACTCCTACAGCATAGACGCGCACTTGGTGTAAGGGACTTCTCACTTCAACGAAAATCCTTTGACCAGCAAATCACAGACGACGTTCGTGCTGCCCCAAAGTCTTCCAGAATAGATCTTATAGGAATAACACAGAAATCCTTTTTTACAGATGCACCTGGAAACCATGTGTTAGCGGAAAAGGTCATGGGGGGCTGCGATGTTCGAGTACTCGTATTGCATCCAAAATCGCCCATACTCCCGTGTTATCAAAATCTCTCAAAGGACTTTGGAAGCCCAGATCTGTCACTTTCTCTTCAGGCGGCGGCTCAGGGGTCGATCAAACAGACGTACAAGGGCATATCCGCCGTGGCAAAGCAGGCACGAGGCACCTTTGAAGTTCGTATGTTTAATGAGGCATACTCAACTCTTTTCTACTATGGAGGCTATCAATTATCAGTCATGGGAACATATCTCAGTCACAAGCGAGGAACGCTGTCTCCCGCATTTGTTGTTGAGGACAGCCGACTTCAACAGGCGTTAGAACAACATTTCAATTGTCTCTGGGAGCTGAGCACAAATAACGTGCTGTTCAAGGTGAACAAAGCGGAGATACTTGATAACTCATCCCAACATTTTGGCAATTCAAACCTAAGCAGTTGAAAAACACCGATAAACCGCCTATGCCGTTCAAAATCCATGTTTAAAATGAAACACCAAATTTAATAAGGTATATTGACAACCTTCGTAACCCTAACCCTGCGGCCCACCGGATGCTGTGCGATAAAGTCGCTCAGCGCCGGTGACCTCCACGTTCGGTCTCAATGTATACATCGCATTTTAGTTTGAAACGAACATGTTTAAAATTTTAATTATTAATCTTCCACCGGAGATTATTTATGAGTTTCCATATTCGGACAAAGATTTTAGATAATGCATACTTAAAATATGGCTTTACAGTTTTCAAAACAAAGTATTCAGATGTTAGAGTCTATACAATACAGCAAGGCCATTTTTACAATGCTGAAATTGTTCCACTTATTTCAAATGCAAACATCCAACGAATAGAGCATGAGCTACAATCTATAGGTTATTCAACAAGAGTTCAAAAATATTCACGCGATGCTGATGCACATCAAACTTTATTTGATGTTTTTTTTCAAATTTTACCATCAAGAAATAGGCTATTGAATTTATGTAGAAAATTCAAGACAAACCAAACAAAATATCTTGGTTTTGACTACTCTTATGTTCCTGCTCCATTTGAGGTGGAATCATCTTCAATATCTAAAATTGGTGAAAAAGAAATCATTGAAACTATTGCGTCTGTTTTTTCAGAAGATGGCCCTCATATTGTTTTTCTTGAGGCCGCTGCTGGTTTCGGTAAAACTTGCACAGCGGTGGAAATTCTTTCATGGATACTTACACACAAAAATGATGTGATACCAATTTTTACAGAACTTTCGCGTAACCGTGGCGCAAGAATATTTAGGTATGTACTCCTTGACGAAATTGATAGAAACTTCACATTACCCTCAATTGCAGTAACTGATGAAATCCGCCATGGAAGAATCCCTTTAATTGTTGATGGTTTTGATGAGCTTCTTACTAAAAAATCCAAAGATTCTGATATTGATGATGACTTTCTCGATTCCGAGCCAATGCTTGACACAATAGCGAGTCTACTTCAAAATCAAGCTAAAATCCTAGTAACTACAAGAAGAACGGCAGTATTTACAAGCCAAAATTTTGAAGAATGGGTTGAGAGATTAGAAGCAAAAGGTTGCTCCGTTCATCGTATAATTTTGCAAACTCCTCGAATAGACGATTGGCTAGGAAAAAGGAAAAAGAAAAAATTACAAAATTCTGGAGTGCCTATTGAACAATTATCAAATCCTGTACTTTTAAGTTTTCTCGAGAAACAATCGGAAGAATATTTTAATAATATTTGTTCTAATCCTGACGAAATAGTTAATTTTTATTTTAAAGCCATGCTATTAAGAGAAAAAAAACGTCAAGACCTTCGCATTGAACCTGAAGATCAAATTTTGATATTGAAAAGCATTGCATCATCCTTACTTAAGCAAGATATAACAATGGATACTCCTGATTCAATACGATCAACAATTTATAATGATATCAACAATGTTAAAATTATAAATAAAGCATGTGACTTATATATCGGTTCAGAAAAAGTAAACATAGATGAAGTAATCGATAAATTGCTGGTACATGCTCTTCTCGATAGAGTACCTATAAAAAATCTCATTGGGTTTATAAATGATTTCATACTTGGAACTTTACAAGGGGAACTCATAAGTGAAGGTAGCGACTATGCTGGCTCCGACGGACAAATTGATAGAATTGTAACCGCATTTTCGGCTCAGTCTAAAACTAAACGAAAAAAATTGTGGGATATGCTTGAACTTGTGCGGTTAGCAGGTGAACCACAATTACGTTTAATTGTAGATTTAAATTTATTAGGCCGTCCTAACGGTTTATTCGAAAACGCAACCTTTGAAGAAGTTAAATTTGAGAATATCTCTTTTGCTAAAGATAGTCATTTTTCCAACTGTACATTTAGTAAATGCATATTTTCATCTTGTATATTTGAATTAAATTTTTTTTCAAATGATATCGGTTTCTGTGAATGTATATTCCGCAACTGTTCCAATGTTGTTACCATTGATGCCAATGCGAAATTTTGGGAAAGAGGTTGTCTGTTTAATTCATCTACATCTCTTGAAGAACTATTTAAAGAATTGAACGCTCATGAAAATCGGGATTACATCCATGATTTAGACCTGTCGAAAGATATCTTAGAAAGATTTTGGCCTCCCGGAAGACCTAATGCGACACTTCGAAAACGCACTTCAACCCTTTACAAAGGAACCCCCCCCAATAAACATCGATTAATATCAAAAGCGATTGAAGAACTTGTTCAGCGTGAGTTGTTGCTGCCACAAAAAGACAATTCATACATACTCAATATTAAAGAAAACTATGATGAAATTAAAACAATTTTAACCAATGAGTGAATACTATGAATTTATATTCTACATCATCAATTGCAAAATCAATAGCTCAAGAGATTGAATCCATTCTATACGGAGTTGGTTTACTTTTTCGTGTATTTTATCGGTCCAAACAAAATAAATCTGTAGCGGATAAAATCAGTCGAAACCCAGGGAAATATTCAAAGGGTAAAAAATTAATTCAAGATGTTATCGGAATTAGAATAGCACTATATTTCCCTGATGACGTTGATTTAGTTGTTACACTTTTAAAATCACATTTCAATAATATCGAAATTGTGAAAGATGCACCAGATGTATTTAGTTTTGGGCCTTCCCGACTAAACATGGTTTTTTCTATCCCAACTGAGTACGATACTTCACTTTCTAATTATTATAATACTGACTGCATCGACAATACATTTGAAGTTCAAGTTAGAACTATATTATCAGAAGGATGGCATGAGGTTGAACATGATCTACGATATAAATGCAAAAACGACTGGGAATCGTTTGACAATTTAAGTCGAATGCTAAACGGGGTCCTTGCATCATTAGAAACCTCTGAATGGACAATGGTAAAAATATTCGAAAGTTTAGCTTGGCAGCACTACAAACTTAAACAATGGGAATCAATGCTAAGAAATAAATTTCGCCTTAATTTTCAAGGATCCCACCTTTCTGAAGAGCTAATCAATTTGCTCAATACGAAACAAGAACTCGCTAAACAACTGTTTCGGTCAAATCGACAATTTGTGCTATTAAAAATACATGCTCAAACGCATAACCTTCCAATTACAATGGACAATATATGCCATCTAACAAATTTTTTTGAAATTTTTTCTGAAGAACTTATGGAATTGATGCCTGACGCTCTTCATAGATTACTGTTGGGCAATGAAGCACCATAGGACACCAATGAAGCACCATCACCACACATAGGACCTGAAATCCCGGCTTTTCTTATACCTACTCAGGCTCTTTGACTTCAAACGCCTTGAAGATATCTTTTTGAAGCCTCGTCAACAACCACACAACCACAGGACACCCACTTTGTTCTTTACATTCCTGAAAGTCGGATAAAGCGTACACTATTTGGTACCCACTCCCAAGCACTTTAAAAAGAGCCTGTCTCTACGACCATAGGACACCCACTTTGTTGTTTCCTCACGTAGTTCTGCACAGAGGTGTCGTGTCTTTCCTTCCGAAAAAAAAAGACCACTTATGGCAAGCTATTTGGCAAAAGCAATTATGACCAAGGACCTGCCGGTTTCCAGACAATGTCGTCCGAAACACCTTTAATGACCGGATCTAAAAACGATTCCACTGCTGCCGTTATGCCCTGAAAAGATGCAGGCACGTGATCCTGTTTCAATCTTTTACAAAATGCGGTCCACATGGTTTGCCGTGATAAGCCAAAATGCGCAGAAAAAGCTTCTATAGGATGTCTTAATTCCGTCCTGCGCTGTCCGAACGTAAGCTTTACAGCCTCTGCAAGATTGCTGAGTTCAAATTGAAACTGACGGGACAAAAGCCAGATATCATAAAAATCTTTCATACGGCTGTTCAAGTGCCCAAGCTTGATCATTGCCTCAAACTTTTCAGCAATGGCACTCTCCCGGCTGTAACAAAGTAAGGATGGGGCAGGGAAATCCAGCATACATGGAAGCTCTGCCCTCTCAGGTTCCGGATAGACGATATCTCCAAAACCAATATCCATTTGTATCGTGATTCTGGCGGTTCCCAAAAAACCACGAAATCTTACCCGAACTCCTTCATAATCAGCATCTTCGGTTATTTTTTCAGCCAGAATTGATTCCGGATCAAAACTCAGACCGTCAGGATCAACCGTCACAGCAAGAATGTTACGGATCTGAGAGATGATATTTTTCTCTTGGTTCCAGGTTCTTCCAAGCATATCAATGTCCATGGTCGGCCTGAACTCCGGAGCATTCCATGCCCTGAGCATAAGAGCCCCTTTCAGGATGTAATCCTGTGAGTGGCATGATAGGGACAGACGATACAGGAAACGCTCCATAGCATAATACTGGAGCAGTTCATTAAATGAGCGATTGTCTGCTTTCGACCGGTTAAGGAGGCGCTGTCTTACTGAAGCAGAGATATTTTGATAAGATTTCATATGCTTGCCTCAAGATAGGGGAGCATGACCCTATCCACCCTGCAAATTTTGGCATACTCCATAATTTTTTTATGGTCAAACGTCATTCTGGTTTTATAAAGCTTCAGAGCCTCAAGCACGATATCCATTCCAATTTTATTGCGGAACTTAAAGCAGTCTGCCAGTGTTTTTTCCGGGCTGTAAACCTTCACAAAGATGCCGTCAATCTGGTGTTCCTCTATTCCGGCCTGAAAGGAATCGCTGGAGAATTTATGAAATTTTACGGGAGGATAATCAATTATCGGAGCTTTACTGTCCTTTCGTATTGCGACAGAAACTTCATGGGGGATCTGAGTCGTTATTTCGTGAAAAGACAGTGCCGAAACAAGGCTGATAACACAATTGGGAATTCTCATAGCAACAATGACAAAATCGGGATTCGATACGGCTTCCATCTCCGTTAGCCGATAAACTCCCCTTGAGATCTGCTCAAGGTCTCCGGCATCACGGAGCTGATAAAATACTCTGGGATGAATTCCGGCCAAAAGCGCATCGGATGTTTTTATAACCCCACCACTCTGGCGAATAAATTCTTTAGCTTTATCCTGGGCTCTGGCCCGATTTTTCTTTCTGGACATGGACAGTATCTACCCCACAAATTTATAAGTAAGGTAGATACTATCCAATCAAGTCAAAAAATCAAGACGAATTTTTTAAATATCAAAAATTACAACCGTAAAGCACCTAGCTTTAGCCATGGAGGCAACCATATGCAACCATATGCAACCATATAATTCTGCGTGTGGATAAAGACCGTGTCCTTGCCGGATCAGAACATAAGGTTTTCACCCGCTGGGTTCAGCTTTTTAAAGGCCCGGATGTGGTAAGACGTTACCTTGCGGAAGCCGGAGATCTGAGCCATTCGGATCAGCATCAGTTGGCAGAGCTTGCTGGCTTCTACCAAAACCGCCTCTATGATGTTACATGGTTCATGCGTATGATCAATGAGTCCGTTGCAAGAAAAGCCAATCAGGAAGAAGGGATTTCAGGCAGTTTACACAGGCCATTAAAAAACAGAGACTTATCCTCCCCTGAAATTTTTAAGCTGAGGTCAGATTCCTGCTCCACTCACAGGCTTCCAGATAAAGCCCCGGAATAATGGTTTCCGGAAGCTTTATGGCGGCAAGGGCCTTGGGAACCTGATCCCACTCACCCTTCTCATAGGCCTCGGCCAGACTGAGAAAGGGATAAAGGGGTCCTGTTTTTTCCAAAAGGGCCTTTTCAATATCCTTTGAAAGGGAGATCTCGCCAAGGATTTTTTCCATGGATTCATCAAGGAGGGCATCAAGCAGGGAAAACATGCCAAGGGTGAAAAGCTGGCTGGAAAGTCCGGGGGTTTCCGTTGCCGCTCCCATGCGCTCACAGAACCTTCCCCTGATGCAGGAGGCCTTCATCAAGGCCTCGGGCTTGTTGCTGCATATTTTAGTAAGGGTAAGGATGGCGATAAAACGGCGGACTTCATCGGTTCCCAGCATCATAAGGGCGTCTCGGATGGACGATATTTCGTTTCTGCACTTGAAATAGGCAGAATTGATATAGCGTAAAAGGTCATAGGCAATGCCCACATCCCTGTGAATCAGGTCTTCCATGCGGTCTAAATCCATATCCGGCATGGCACTTTCCGCAGTGATCTGAAGGAGGTTGAGGTATTGCCCCTGAATCTGACGGCCCCGGATAATTTCCGGTTTGCTGAAAAAATATCCCTGAAAAAGGATAAATCCCATGGAAACAGCCGTATCAAACTGCTCATGGGTTTCCACCTTCGTCGCAAGAAAAACGGGTTTGACCTTTGTTTCTATTGCCATACATTCTTTGATTTTTGTAAGGGGTGTATTTAGAAAATCAATTTTGATGATACGGGCAATGTCAGTCAGCTCTTTCCATTCCGGTGTATAGATGAAATCATCCAGAGCCATCACATAGCCCTTGGCCGCTATTTCCCTGCATGCCTGAATAACTTCCGGCGTAGGTCTTACGGTTTCTAAGATTTCCACCACAGTATCCTTTGGGGGCAGCATCAGGGGGACTTTTTCCAGCAGCAGATTTTCCGTGAAATTAATAAAAGCCCTTTTGCCTTCGGTCAGGGTCTGAATGCCGATATCCATGAAGCTGTTGGCAATGAGCTGATAGGAAGCCTGATCTCCGTCCATTTCGGGCATGGCATTGTCCATGCCGTTGCGGAAAAGCAGCTCAAAGGCCACAATCTGTTTTTGGGTATTGAATATGGGTTGTCTTGCAATAAAGGTTTCCATGGCTGCCTCATCATAGGAGGGATCTTTGGTCCCGCTGTCTGGAAAAAAACCTGAAAATCGGATATGGCTTCTAGCTGTGATGCGTAAACGCAGAGATCATGCACTGTAAAAATATACCAGTTTGACCATATAGCAGTACGGTTTCTTTTTGTCATCTGCTTCTTAGGGTTACCAGTGATGAGCCTTGCCATTTTGCTGTCCTGAAGTGACAGCAACATCACCACAGAAGACCCACTTCTTTTTTTACAAAAGCAGGAGAATGCAAGCAATGGATATTGGAAAGGATATTATTGAAAGGGCCATGGAAAACGGAGCCTCCCTTGCCGGTATAGCAAGGATGGAAGACATTAAAAAATCGGCGTCCCACACCATATATAATAAAATGGGGGACTACTCAGGAGCAGGTATTATCGATGAGAATGATAGTCCTGATAATAAATTATTCTCCTGGCCTGATTCTGTAAAATCCGTACTCGTGATTGGACTTTCACATCCTCAGGACAAGCCTGAACTTGACTGGTGGGATGGCAGAGGAACATCCGGTAACCGTATTTTGATTGACATCATAAAACGGACAAGCCAGGAAATTGAAAACACCTTGAAAATAAAGACCACAAAGCTCCATTATTTTATCGAAAAAGGAGGGATTTTCCTCAAAGATGCTGCGGTGCTGGCAGGGCTTGGGTGTATTGGAAAAAATAATATGCTGGTAACTCCGTCCCATGGTCCCAGAATTCGACTCAGGGCATTAGGTTTAGATGCTGAGCTTTCCCCAACCGGACCTGTTGCCTTTGATCCCTGTGCTGACTGTAAGGTTTATTGCAGAAAAATTTGCCCGGAAAATGCGATAAGCGAAAAATCTGCCATTTTCAGCACCTTTGAATTTTCTGACTCCCTGCCCGGAAGGGATGGCACTTACAACAGGGATCTCTGTAGCATAAGGATGGAAAAAGACCTGAACGAAAGCTCTGAGGGCAAGGACGACAAGGAACCTTTGGTAAAATATTGCAGGCTGTGTGAATATGTCTGTCCGGCAGGAAAACCGAGAGTTTCTGAATGATGATTGTAATCAATTGAAATTCAAGCTATATTACAGAGTCTAACTACTACCCTGTCTCAGCAACAGCTTGCAGACCAGATTGTTGTCAGGTCTGCTATAAGCGGATATTTTAATGTGGCAGACACTGTTTATAAAAGGAGAATAAAATATGGTTCAGCTTAATCGAATGAGCATTGGTGCTAAGCTTATGACAGGCGTTACAGCCCTGCTGCTTATGATTTGTACCGGCATGGGCTTTTTTTCCTACCGGGCTGCCTATCAGACTCTCCAGAATACCACTGAATCATCCCTGACCGTCATTGCAGAAGAAGGTGCCAAATATATCCGAGTCCAGCTGGACAGCTATATTCTGGGCATAGAAAGTGTTGCCCAGCGGCGGGTAATCCGGGAGATGAACTGGGAAGAACAGCAGGTGGTTATGGAAAACGAAGCCCGCCGCCTCGGATACATGACCATGGGAATTGTCACACCAGATGGTCTGGCACGTTATCCGGATGGTGCTACGGCAGAGCTGGGCGACCGCAGCTATGTAAAAGCTGCCTTTACTGGTAAAACAGTTATATCCGACCTTATCATCAGCCGGGTTATCAATGAGCCTGTTATGATGATGGCAAGCCCTGTACGGGATAACAACCGCAGGATTGTGGCCGTTCTCATTGCAAGACTGGACGGCAATGTACTATCCCGTATTTCAGGTGACATCAAGTATGGTGAAAAAGGATACTCCTATATTATCAATGACAAGGGAGCAATGATTGCCCACAACAACCGGGATTTTGTAATGGAGTCCCGCAACTTCCTTGAAGAGGGAAAAAGCAATCCCCAGTATCGGCGCGTATCAGAAATGATGCAGCGAATGGTCAGAGGGGAGCGTGGTTTTGATGAATATCATTTTATGGGAGAAAATCGACTTTTCGGTTTTGTTCCCATTGAAGGGACCAACTGGTTCATTACGGTTGGTGCGTTGAAGAATGAGGTCTTTGCGGATATCCATGCCATGCGGCTCCGCTTTCTGCTGTTTTCCTCAGGCTTTATCTTTCTGGGCTGTATTGCGGCCTTTTTTTTCAGCAGAACCATTGTATCCCCCATTCGTGAAGTGGTGAGTATGCTGAAGGATATTGCCGAAGGAGAAGGTGACCTGACCCGGCGACTCAGTGTGTCCACAAAAGATGAGATTGGTGAACTTGCTGCGTACTTCAATGCCTTTGTAGAAAAAATTCAGTCTCTTGTCACTATGATCGGTGATAATATTCAAACCCTTGCATCTTCAGCATCCGGCCTTTCCGCCATAAGTACCCAGACCACACAGGGCGTGCAGTCCATGTCGGCAAAAACCTCGACTGCAGCCAGAGCTGCGGAAGAATCCCGCCTGAACACAACGGCCGTTGCGGCCAGCATGGAAGAAACCAGCACCAATCTCACATCTGTGGCCAGTGCCACCGAAGAGATGAGTGCCACCATCGGAGAAATTGCTTCGGGTTCAGAAAAGGCAAGGGCCATAAGCCATCAGGCGGGTATTCAGGCAGCATCCGTTTCTGCCCTGATGCATGAATTTGGTCAGGCAGCCCGGGAAATCGATCAGGTTAGCGAGACCATAACCAACATCTCTTCCCAGACCAATCTGCTGGCCCTCAATGCCACCATAGAGGCGGCCAGAGCCGGTGAAGCTGGCAAAGGATTTGCCGTAGTTGCAGGCGAAATTAAGGAGTTGGCAAATCAGACGGCTGCTGCGACAGAAGATATAAAATCAAAAATAAGCGGGGTGCAGACATCTTCTGCCACAGCCATTGCAGATATAGAAAAAATTACCAGTGTGATTTCAGAGGTCAGTGAAGTTGTTGCCAGTATCGCAGCCGCCATTGAACAGCAAACGGCAGTTACCCGTGAAGTGGCTGAAAACATTGCACAGGCCTCGACCGGAATGCAGGATGCCAATGAACGGGTTTCTGAAATTGCCTCTTCATCGGAAACCATGGCAGAAGATATCCGGGATGTCGATGAGACAGCAGCGGAACTTAAGGCTGGAGGCCAGAAGGTAGAAGAAAGTGCGGTCGAGCTTTCCAGACTGGCAGGGCATTTAAGGGAACTTGTATCCCAGTTCAAAGTCTAAAAAAAAAGAGCAGGTCTGCTGATGACGTCCTCCTCCAGCCGAAGCATAAAATGGAAAATATATGACCAGGTTTTACGCATGTTAGCGGACACCCATAAAGGGTATTCCTACATAAAACAGGGGCATAAAAACCATGATCCTGTTTGGGCTGAATGGTCAGAGGCTGCGCCCGGCACGCACAAGGCGCACCATAGCACGTGCACCTCTGGAATCATAGGAAACGCTGCCATTGAAAAAAGGGAGGCACCACGCAGCGTATCTGTAGTTGGTATTGGTCGTAGAAGACCAAAAAATTTCTGCAGGGGCACCGGGAAAAGCATCTGTATGAATTGTGGGCTGCTGGTAATCTTCATCACAGGCCCCTCCACTTTTCCCCGGTTGCCAGACATTTCGCTTGCCTGAACTGCAATATACAAGGGTGTTCAGTTCTTCGATGGCAGGTACACGCCAGTCCGCTTTTCCTGCAAAATGATGGGAGCTGGCAGCTGCCAGAGCATGATTCCAATTAAACACCTTTGCTTCACCCGTGCAGGCACTGCCATCCCAGACCTGCCCTAAACTGCATCGCATCCACTGAAGATTCGTTTCCGCGTCTGTGACTGTTCCATCCCCGTTATCTTTATATTTTCCAGCTATCAGTCCTGCTCCAGCCGGACCATAAAAAAAGACCGTAAACAGGAAAACAACCATTATTTTTTTCATGTTTTTTCCTTTTCAACAGCCATGCATCTGCGACAGATGCACCACCGCAGATCCCTCTTCAGTGACATTTAAACGGCTGATGCTCCTGATAAATTCCTGCTGATAAACAGGAATGTTGCTGCGGGTCAGATAGACGGCATGCCAGGTAAGGGGCAGCCCCTTCCGGGTTATGGGCCGTGCTGTGACCGGCCAGACCGGATCAGATCATGAGGTTTTCACTCACTGGATTCAGCTTTTTAAAGGCCCGGATGTGATAAAGTGTTATCTTGCGGAAACCAGAGATCTAAGCCATTCGGGTCAGCATCAGCTGGCAGAGCTTGCCCAACCTTTGAAAGCGATAAATCTTTGATTTTACATGCCTATAGACTTGAAGTGAGATTTACATGCGTTCATCATGCAGGATACCCACTTTTTTTGTTTACATGCTTCCTCTTTTCTTCTATCTTTATCTTTAAAAATAGTATCCTTTCATAAAGCAAGGAGGCCCAGACCTATCCTCGCTCCATCCTCACCAGTCTTGAACACCCCCTGACATCACTGTGGTAAATGCCTTAGATTGCAGATCATACTGGCTATTCAGCTCCTGTTTAATACTATTAAGCAGGATAAACATAATACCAATTTAAGGAGTTAATCATGAATAAATTATTTTCTACCAGAAGATTGATACCGCTGCTGCTACTGCTGATTTTAGTCGGTGTTGCTTACGGCAATGAATTTAAGGCTAGCCTTGCGAATATGCCTGTCTATGCAGAATCTGCCGACAAAGGCGTAATTGTTGATCTTGTTAAAGCAATTGAAACAGTTTCTGGCAATAAAATTTCAATATCCGTTTATCCCTTCGCCAGATCCATGCATAATGTTATTACTGGTCAATACGATTTTCACATTCCTCTGATCAAAAATGAACTTATTTCAGAAAACGATTTGGAATATTATTTTTCAACCGAAACCATTTTTCATGTCAACTTTGTTCTATACACAATTAAAGACAGCCCTATTGCTTTAGAAAATCTATATAGATATACAATTGAAACAGACAGAGCTCATGTTAATTATTTTCCTTTCAAAATCTTACCCAGCAACAGTATTGAAGGCAGTTTGAAGAAGTTATCTGTTGGCAGAATAGATGGCTGGATCTTTGCAGATACTGCAACTGATCCAATTCTAAAAAAACTGGATTTAAAAAACATTGAAAGAACACTTTACAAAAGATTTGAAGTAAAAGTCATTCTGCCTAAATCTAAAATGGGTAAAGAAACAGATGCTATGCTCACGAAAGCTATTGCAGACTTGAAAAAAAGCAGCAAGTTTAAAGAAATCATGCAGATGATAGATCTTCCTTTCGATCCATGGCAGCCTTAGTAATCTTTGATCGTAATCCATTTGAAGGGTTGGGATGTAATCCACTTCGTTGTTTCTCGGATGTCAATTCCACTGCGCTTCATTTCCGACGGTGAGCTTGGTCGTTGGGGTCACCCATTTCACACTGTTTCTTAGCGATTATTGCATTCACCTGATCATATCTGTCAATAATTTGGATTGGCCAGGTAATCCAGAACTGAACGCAATTCTTCATCGTTGAGCATATTTCGCTTGCCGAGCATTCGGTCTACGGTGCTCTCCCAGAAGTGAGCAGGCTGGCCGAAACGGCGTTCAATCCGACCTATGTTATGACAGGAGGTGCAACGTTCGGCTACCAGTGCCTTGCCGTCCATGGGTTGACCACTGGGCTCAAAAGGTACGGCGATCAGTTGGTCCATTAATTGACCACGGGATTCAAAAGGTTGGGATATCAAAACAGTACAAATAACAGCCATGGATAATCCGATACATATTCCGAGTCTGTTCATTATGTTTCTCCTTGGCAATATGAATTGACCTTGTGGAAAACAGTGCAACAGGGTGCCCCCTTTTCAATACGCTCACAATAACTTACAAATACCAAAGCAAGCCCAAACAATCAAGACACCCAATAAGCCACTGATAAACCAAGGATAAAAAACCAAGCTACGGGACACCCACTTAGTTGTCTGATGCAGCCTGATGAACCATGGGGAGGTTCAGCACAGCCCTTACTTTTTGCCCCTCTTCTCCCCCACTTTTTTCAGCCATTCTGCCTGACGCTTAAGGTATTCCTCCTCCGTCTCCTCCCAGCCTCTGTTATCTGGCTGCTTGTCTTCCGATGAGATGACAATGCTGCGCACGGAAGGCATTTTTTTTACCGTATCCACAAAGACAGACTTCCACTCTCCATTCTTCTCAGGGGCCATGCCATCCTCCACACAAGCCTTTCAGTCCTTATCCATCTCCAAAGTCTCTTCCAGAAACCTTCTGATTTTCATTTCACTGAGCCACAGACCTGAAAGTATCCGGTCTTTTACCCGGATGGCCGGTGCCATGGATACACCATCTTCCTTTGCCCGCTGCCGGTTTTTCAGTATCTCCATGATATGAATTTCATGGCTGCTGTCCGCAAGAATACGCCTGACATATCTTTCGGCAGCAAGGCAACGGGGGCACATGGGCAACTTATAAAAAAAGACTTCCATAAACCCGCCTTTCATGGGAAAAAGTACTGTTTATTTTAAGGGATTCAAAAACAATGGAATCCTGATACACACTTTTCATACGGTACACGGTACCCGGCTTCATCATAAAGGAAAAGCAGGATTTATGAAAAAAGTTATTGTCACGGTTCTGGCCAACGACAGGCCCGGTATTCTTGCCTCCGTAACCGAGGCTGTTTTTCAGGAAGGCGGCAATCTGGATCAGGTCAGCCAGACCCTGCTGGAAACCCAGTTTGCAGGCCTTTTCATCGCCACCCTCACCAAAGATATTTCCGTAGAGGAACTGCAGACCAAACTCCGCAAAATCCTTTCGCCCCAGGGCATGGATGTACTGGTCAAACCCATAGACGAACCGGATACAATAAAAAATATCCCTTCGGAACCCTTTGTCATCACCTGCTTCGGCCCGGACCGAAAGGGACTTGTGGCTGAAATCACGGCCATTCTGGCCAGACATCAGGTGAATGTCACCAACCTTCGGGCCATGTTCGAGGGCGGCAATGACCCTTCCCGCAATCTGATGGTTTACGAAGTGGACATTCCGGCATCCGCCGATACCGCCGTCCTTTCCGAAGATCTCAGAACAAGGGCCGCGGAACTCAGCCTTGTGATAAATATCCAGCATCGTAACATCTTTGAATCCATCACCCGTATTTAACGGAGCCAATCCATGATCCACGACAGGGAAATCCTTACCATACTAGGCATGCTCAACAACGAGCATCTCGATGTCCGCACCGTCACCCTCGGTGTGAACCTTTTTGACTGTGTCAGCGATGACCTTGGCAGACTCTGTGCCAATATTGAAAGAAAAATAGGTAATCTTGCCGCCAATCTTGTACCCCTGTGCAACCGCATCGGAGAGAAATACGGCATACAGGTGGTCAACAAGCGCATCAGCGTCAGCCCCATTGCCAACATTGCAGCCCCCTTCGGTCCCAAAGGCATGGTGGCCGTGGCCCATACCCTGGACCGCATTGCACGGGAAGTAAATGTGGATTTTGTGGGCGGCTTTACGGCCCTTGTGGAAAAGGGCATTGCCAGAGGGGATGATGCCCTGATTGCAGCCCTGCCCCAGGCCCTTGCAGAAACCGAAAGGGTCTGCGCTTCTGTCAATGTGGCCAGCACACGGGAGGGCATCAACATGGATGCCATCCTGCGCATGAGCCATGCCATCAAAGAAGCCGCAGCCCTTACCGCAGATAAGGACGGTCTTGCCTGTGCCAAGCTCTGTGTTTTTGCCAATATACCCCAGGACATTCCCTTTATGGCGGGTGCCTATCTGGGTATAGGCGAGGCGGATGCCGTCATCAATGTTGGCGTATCCGGTCCCGGCGTGGTCAAAAAAGCCATAGACAGGGCTTTGGAAGCAGATCCCAACATGGACCTTGGCGACATTGCCGAATGCATCAAACGCACCGCAGCCAAGGTGACCCGCATCGGAGAACTCATCGGAAGGGAAGTGGCCAGCGAACTGGGCATTCCCTTTGGTGTGGTGGATCTTTCTCTGGCACCCACCCCCACGGCTGGAGACAGTGTGGGAGAAATATTCCAGAGCCTTGGTCTCATCAGTATCGGCTCACCCGGATCCACGGCAGCCCTTGCCATGCTCAATGATGCGGTCAAAAAGGGCGGTGCCTTTGCCAGCTCCCACGTAGGCGGGCTTTCAGGAGCCTTTATTCCTGTAAGCGAAGACCTCAACATTGCCGAAGCCGTCAGCAAAGGATTCCTTACCATAGAAAAACTGGAAGCCATGACCGCAGTATGCTCCGTGGGCCTTGACATGGTGGCCATACCCGGCGACACCAGCGTAGAAACCCTTGCAGGAATCATAGCAGACGAAATGGCCATCGGCATGATCAACGCCAAAACCACAGCCTGTAGGCTTATCCCCGTACCCGGTAAAAAAGCCGGAGATATGGCCCACTTCGGCGGTCTTCTCGGTTTTGCCAACATCATCAATGTACACAATGCCACGGCACAGGGCAGCTTTGTCACCAAGGGCGGACGCATTCCGGCACCCATCCATTCTCTGAAGAACTGAGAAACCGGAGCATCCACCACTGAAAAATCTCCCTGCCCGCTGTGACATACAGCAGGGGCAGGGATTCAGGAGAAATGAATATGAAACCCATTGTTGCCATCACCATGGGAGATCCTGTGGGAATCGGGCCTGAAATCACCGTCAAGGCCCTTTCAGATCCTTCTGTACACAGCATCTGTCGGCCCCTTGTTATCGGTGATGCCAGCATTCTGGAATCTGCCATGGCTGTCACGGGTCATCACCTGCATATACGGGAAATTCAAAATGCCGGAGACGGATATTTTCAGCCGGGCAGCCTGAACCTGCTGCCCCTGAGCAGGCTTTCCGCACCGCCCTCCTGGGGAAGGCCGGATACGGAGACCGGTAAAGCCATGGTCCATTACATTCTCAGGGGAATCGACATGGCCATGGCAGGCGAAGTTGCCGCTCTGGTGACGGGCCCTATCAACAAGTACGCCATGAATCTTTCGGGGTATCCCTACAACGGCCATACCGAGCTTCTGGCGGAACGCACCGGAACAAAGGATTATATAATGATGCTGGCAGGAGACCGCATCCGGGTCAGCCTTGTAACCATCCATACGGCCCTGCGCAATGTTGCGGACCTCATCACCCAGGAGAAAATCCGCACCACCCTTCGGGTCACCCACAAAGCTCTGGTGGAGCGTTTCGGGATTCCGGCACCCACCATTGCCGTGGCAGGACTCAACCCCCATGCGGGAGAGTCCGGTATGTTCGGAGACGAAGAAGAAAACATCCTGCAACCCGCCCTGGAGAAGGCCCGTAGCGAGGGTATTGATGCAAAGGGCCCTTTTCCGCCAGACACCCTTTTTTACCATGCGGATCAGGGGCGTTTTGATGCGGTGGTGGCCATGTACCATGATCAGGGCCTGATACCCTTTAAAATGCGCCACTTTGAAGACGGCGTGAACACCACACTGGGGCTGCCCATCATAAGAACATCCGTGGATCACGGAACCGCCTACGACCTTGCAGGCAGAGGCCTTGCCGATCACAGAAGCCTTCTGGCCGCCATCCGCATGGCTGCGATCCATGCAGAAAATACCATGAAGACCTCCCCTTGATGTTTCTTCTTTGCGTACATATTTTATAAAGATTTTATGAACTCAAGTGCTATGCCTGCAGCAAACCGATTTTCCCAGAAAGACCGTCCTCCCAATGAAAATGGATCACATCCGCATCCGGGGTGCCCGTCAGCACAACCTCAAAAACATAGATGTGGATCTCCCCAGAAATAAGTTTGTCGTAATCACAGGACTTTCCGGATCAGGAAAATCCACTCTGGCCTTTGACACCCTTTATGCCGAAGGCCAGCGCCGCTATGTGGAATCCCTTTCCACCTATGCCAGACAGTTTCTCGGCCGCATGGACAAACCCGATGTGGACACCATAGAAGGACTGTCTCCAGCCATTGCCATCGAACAGAAAACCGCCAGCCATAACCCCAGATCCACAGTGGGTACGGTTACGGAAATCTATGATTACCTGAGACTGCTCTATGCACGGGTGGGAACCCCCCACTGCCCGGAATGTGATGAACCCATTTCCGCCCAGAGCCTTGATCAGATCATGGCAAAAATGGCAGAACTGCCCGATGCCAGCCGTATCCTAATACTGGCCCCACTCGTCACCCAGCAGAAGGGCACCCATGAAAAACTTTTTTCCAGATTGAAAAAAGACGGCTTTGCAAGGGTACGCATCAATGGAGAGATCCATGAACTCGAAGAGCTGCCAGCACTGGCCAAAACCAAAAAACACACCATTGCCGTGGTCATCGACCGGCTCATTATTAAAGAAGGCATTGAAACAAGGCTTGCGGATGCCATTGAACTGGGAATGAAGGAAGGAAACGGTGTGGTATCCGTTTTTCTCATGGATACCCAAGAGGAAATGCTCTTCAGTGAAAAAGCAGCCTGCCTTCACTGTGGCATCAGCTTTTCCGAGCTGACACCGGCAAGCTTTTCCTTCAACTCTCCCCAGGGCGCATGCAGCACCTGCGACGGCCTTGGGAACACCACAGCCTTTGACCCGGAACTGATTGTTCCCGAACCTTCCCTTTCCCTCAGGGAAGGTGCCGTGCTGCCATGGGCCGGAAGAAATTCAGTCTTCTTTGCAGAGTTCCTCGAGTCCCTGACAGGTCACTTTGGAACTGATATCTATACACCCTTTGAAAAACTGCCCGAAGCCTGCCAGAAAGCCATACTCCACGGCACAGGCAAGGTACAGCTTCCCTTTCATTATGATAAAAACGGCAGAAAAACCGCCTACAAGAAAAACGTTGAAGGAATTATCCCCAATCTTCAGCGCCGCTACATGGAAACCGATTCTCCCCAGATGCGGGAGGAAATACAGCAGTACATGACTTTCCAGCCCTGTCCCGCCTGCCATGGCACAAGGCTCAATCCCTTCAGCAGATCCGTAAGGGTATCTGGAAAAAACATTGCCGAATTTACCAGTCTTTCCGTGGATGATGCCCTGATATTTAACCGCAGCATCCATCTTGGTGGCAGCAGAAACCAGATTGCAACACCCATCCTGAAGGAGATTGCCGACAGGCTGGGTTTCCTCACCAATGTGGGCCTTGGATATCTTACCCTGAGCCGGACAGCCACAACCCTTTCCGGCGGAGAAAGTCAGCGTATCCGCCTTGCCACCCAGGTGGGTTCCAAGCTGACAGGGGTTCTTTATGTACTGGATGAACCCAGCATCGGCCTGCACCAGAGAGACAATCAAAGGCTGCTTTCCACCCTCCTCCAAATGCGGGATCTGGGAAACAGTGTCCTTGTGGTGGAACACGATGAAGAAACCATCCGTGCAGCAGACTTTGTGGTGGATATGGGCCCCGGTGCCGGTGTCCATGGAGGGGAAGTGGTCTTTGCCGGAACACCTAAGGCCATGATGAGCTGCGGTCCCTCCCTGACGGGACAGTTTCTCTCAGGTAAACGAAGCATCGCCGTCCCCACCGTACGCAGACAGGCCCGTGGCTTTCTCAAAGTTGTAGGAGCCACAGCAAATAATCTACAGAATATCACCGCAGACTTTCCCTTAGGCTGCTTTACCTGTGTTACCGGTGTATCCGGCTCCGGAAAATCCACCCTTGTACTGGAAACCCTGTACAAGGCCCTGGCCCGGCGCTTTTACCGCTCCAGGGTAGTGGTGGGCAAACATGAGCACATGGAAGGCCTTGATCAGGTGGATAAGGTTATCAATATTGATCAGTCGCCCATAGGACGCACGCCCCGCTCCAACCCCGGAACCTACACCGGCCTTTTCACCCATATACGGGAACTCTTTGCCCAGACCCAGGAAGCCAGAACAAGGGGATATAAGCCCGGACGATTCAGCTTTAATGTCAAGGGCGGACGCTGTGAGGCTTGCACAGGCGACGGCATTATCAAAATTGAAATGCATTTTCTTCCGGATGTGTATGTGGCCTGTGATGTCTGCCAGAGCCAGCGCTACAACAGAGAAACCCTGGAAGTACGCTACAAGGGAAAAACCATTGCAGAAGTGCTGGACATGACAGTGAATCAGGCCCTGCAGTTCTTCGAGAACATCCCCTCCATCCGCAACAAACTGGAAACCCTTGCCGATGTGGGCCTTGGTTATGTCCGCATAGGCCAGTCCGCCACCACCCTTTCCGGTGGTGAAGCCCAGCGCATCAAACTCTCAAGGGAGCTGAGCAAACGGGGAACTGGAAAAACCGTATATATTCTGGATGAGCCCACAACGGGCCTTCACCTGGAAGATGTGGCAAGGCTGCTCTCGGTTCTGGACAGGCTCTTAGAAAGCGGTAATACCATCATAGTAATTGAACACAACCTCGATGTAATCAAATATGCGGATCATATTATTGATATCGGTCCCGAAGGCGGAAGCGGGGGGGGACAGATTCTGGCAGCAGGAACACCCGAAGAGGTTGCCGATGTGGCTGGCTCCCATACGGGGCACTTCCTGAAGCCCCTGCTGGGGATGGTGGACTGACATTCCTCCATGCTTAAATAAATGTGGCTATTCAACACATTTTATTCTGTAATTCAGGCACTGTAATTTCAGCATAATCGTATCACTGAAAGGCACCTTGGCTGTTTGCAAGTGACGTTGCAATCGTTTCGGATCAGAGCTTCGCAGACCTGTGCGAAAGAAGCGGCAAACTGTCTGAGCCGCCGCAAGGCAGCGTGCTTAAGCCTGCCATGGTAATCAAAAAGCCTATCCTGCCTGTGGCGGGGAGTTTTTGCCGCTTCCGCACAGGACAAGAAGTTCCCGAATCCGGCACTCAAGATCCATAGGCATTTTTGCTCCGGTAAAGGGGCTTGTGTTTTTCAGCTTGAGTGCCGGATTGCGTCACGGGCAAACAGCCCGGGTGCCTGTACATCTGCCAGACAGCTACAATCCTTAGCCAGCAAAGATGGCATTAAACATTACATCAGCCGCACCAACAAAAAAGGACCGTCTTCCCTATCCGGAAAAACGGTCCTTTTATGATTTTTCAAACTGCCCTTACGGGCTTAAAGCCTTATGTCTACTTCGCACCCAGCAGAGAAGCAATAACTTCTGCCTGGGGGTGAGCGTAGATCAGAATCAGAGATACAACCAGTGCATAAATACACAGGGATTCGATCATGGCAAGACCGATCAGCATGGTAACGGTTACCTTACCGGAAGATTCGGGATTCCGGGCAACACCTTCAACGGCGGCTTTAAGGCCAATGCCCTGAGCCAGACCACAAAAAGATGCGGCAATGGCAAGACCAAAACCGGCGGCGGTAACACAGGCGATAAAAAACTGAAGTGCACTTGCTTCCATTGTAAATCCTCCTTGACTTCTTTCAATAACCCCAGAAAATAAACGGTAATTAGATAGTATCGAAAAAACAGGCCCCCAAGTATTGCCTGTTAATCGCGTAAATCAGCCATGACCGGAAAAAAAGCCACACTCCGGTCATGGAAAAAAGCCTTTTAATGGGCATGCTCCATGGAACCTGTGAAATACATCACAGACAGCAGGAAGAATACAAAGGCCTGCACCAGTGCCACAAAAATCCCCATGGCCATAATGGGCAGAGGAGCAAAGAAGGCACCCGCAAGAACAAAGAGAATAATCAGTACCAGCTCATGACCCATCATATTACCGAAAAGACGGAAAGAGAGGGAAAGCACACGGGCCAGATGACCGATGATCTCAATGGGAAGAATAATGGGAATCATCCACCATACGGGTCCCGTAAAATGATGGATATAATGAATACCGTGATACTTTATCCCGATAAAATGGGTCATGAAAAAGACCACAAGGGCACAGGATGCCGTAGTATTGAGGCTGGCCGTGGGCGGAAAGAAACCCGGTACCAGTCCCACAAGATTGCTCACGAAAATATAAATAAAAATCGTGCACACTATGGGAAAGAACCAGCGACCTTCTTCACCGGTATTTTCCACCATGAAATCTTCGATACTGGAAATCAGCAGTTCAAAAAAATTCTGCAGTTTTCCGGGAATCATGGTGATGGTGCGGGTAGCCAGAAAGCCGATGCCTATAAGCATGGCCATCACAACCCATGAGTAAACTACATGGGGATAGGCATGGGCAAAATGTCCCAGACCAATCTTTTCAAGAATCCAGCCGAAAATAAGAAAGGGATGCTCCACTTTACGCCGCCTCCTTACTGGAGAGAATTTTCATCAATGCCACGATCGCCGCACAGAACATGGTGACCACAACGACCGAAAGACCCAGAACCAAACCTAAAGGCGAAACAAAACGCCCGAGAATCAAAATGAAAATGATAATACCACTGATAATAAAACGCAGATAATACTTGGCAATAATACTGTGCACCGATGCAAGATGTGGTGGCTTGAAGGACTTTTTCAGGGTTCTGCCCAGCATATAAAAATTGATGGTAACGATAAGCCCCCCGAAAAGGACACCTCTGAAAAAGGCAGGGTTCTCAATCCACAAGGAAGCACTGCAAAACAGAGCCAGAACAACCCAGTTGCCCCTTGAAATAAAATGAACAAGGCGTTCCTGAATTTCCATCAGGTTCTCCCAACTCTGCGGATCATCCAGAAAATATGCCTGAACGCCGCTGCAATACCTAAAGAGAGTCCAGCCAGAACACCAAAGGGCTGAATATCCAGCCACCTGTCCACCAGAACACCGACAAAAACCCCGATGAAAACGGAAAAGGCCACACTCATACCCAGACTGCCGTAGGTTGCCAGCTCCCGCATCATTTTAACCGAGTCTTTCTGCATACTGCTCCCTGCCAGTGTTAATTCCACGGAAAACCCAAAGGGCCCCTGCTACGGAATCAGTCTCAAATAACACAAGGGTCGGGAAAAGGTCAAACTTAAATTCCCCTTTACCCAATTTTTCACCGGAATGACACCTCTCCGCATACCCCATCCTGTCCCACGGTACCGATAATGGCAACATCCAGACCCGCCTCCTTTAGGGCGTGGAGGCAGGATTCTGCCAGTCCAGCATCCACAGCAGCCAAAAGCCCTCCTGAAGTCTGAGGATCCACAGCAAGATCCCGCAGGAAACGGGGAACACTTTCTGCAAAGACAAGCTGACTGCCGCAGAATTCAAGGTTGCGGTAAGCCCCGCCGGGGATCAGACCCATGGCTGCATGCTCTGCCACTCCGGGAAGAAGGGGGATTTTTTCTGCTATGATTTCAAAAACACAGCTGCTGGCCCTTGCCATTTCCAGTGCATGGCCAGCCAGCCCGAAACCTGTGACATCTGTCATGGCGTGGACGGAAAAGCGGCAGAATATTTCCGCAGCCCTGCCATTCAGACAGGCCATGGACCTTATCATAAGAGAAGCGGCCTCCTGGGAAGCCAGTTTTCCCTTGATGGCCGTTGTCAGAACACCGGTACCTATGGGCTTGGTGAGAATCAATACATCGCCGGGTCTTGCACCGCCATTGGTCACCATATGATCAGGATGCACCATACCTGTCACGGAAAGTCCGTACTTGAACTCCGGATCCTCAACACTGTGCCCGCCAAGGAGTACGGCACCAGCCTCCTCAATTTTTTCAAGCCCCCCTGCCAGAACATCTTCCAGCACCTTTTCCGGCAGATCCTGTGCCGGAAAACAGACAATATTCATGGCCGTAAGGGGTTTCCCTCCCATGGCATAGACATCGCTTAAGGCATTGGCCGCAGCAATGCGGCCAAAATCTTTTGGATCATCCACCATGGGTGTCAGAAAATCCAGAGTCTGCACCAGGGCCATTTCATCCGAAACCCTGTAAACACCGGCATCCTCACTATGTTGCATCCCGGCCAGAACCTCCGGCGGACAATGGGGACTCAGGCTTTTCATCACACGCTCCAGAACCCCTGGAGCCAGCTTGGCAGCTCAGCCAGCAGCCTTTACCTTTTCCGTAAGTTTCGGTCTGCAGATTTCATTATTCATTATTTTTTTCCTTTTTCAGCATAGCCGTGCCGCTTTGCATATCCGGGAAAAATCCGCACGGCATCCTTCAGTGGAATAAAACCCATGAAAGCCCTTGCCCGCATCATCCGGATACGTCCGGGAAGGCCGGTGATTTTTTTAAGACCCTTGACCCGGAAGAGGGAATGATCCGCTGAAAAGTTCTGGTTATTCACCCCGAAATGGGCAGTCCCGAATGCCAGATGCAGAATCTGACGCCAGTTTTTTCCAAGATAATGAAGGCTGAAGAAAAGATCTTCCAACCTTTTCCTGTAACTTTTTATGGTCTTCATAGCTTTTCCATGGAAATGAAATAATTATTGTAATTGTTCAGCACAGTTTATTCAAAATATCCACCGATGTAATTTCAGCAGCTTCGTACTTTTGCAAGGTACCCTGGCTATTTGCAAGTGACATTGCAATCGTTTCGGATCAGAGCTTTGCAGGCCTGTGCGAAAGAAGCGGCAAACTGTCTGAGCCGCCACAAAGGCAGCGTGCTTAAGCCTGCTATGGTAATCAAAAAGCGTATCCTGCCTGTGGCGGGGAGTTTTTGCCGCTTCCGCACAGGGCAAGAAGCTCTAAGAATAAGATTGCGTCACGGGCAAATAGCCTGGGGGCCTGTGCATCTGCCTGACAGCTATGGTACTTAGAAATCTGTGCTAAACAAAAAAACCTTATATTTATAGCAGCCTGATTCCGGAATAAGATAGCCGGGCTGTTTGTAACGGATAGCTATCTTTATTTCACTACAAAAGCCCGATCACAGCCCCAAGGCGTCCCGTATTTTTTTCCCTGCGATAGGAAAACCAGCGCATGTCGCAGCGGGTACAGGCATTCAGGCTGGAAATATGATCCGGCTTCAATCCCGCATCATTCAACTGTTTTTCAGTGATGGCCCAAAAATCAAAAAGATCCCCCCCACTGCGAAAGGATGCAAAGGCTGAAGGCAGTTCCTTCTTCCAGTTTACAAACTCCGCACAGCAGGGCCCGAGGGATGGACCGATACCCGCACGGATATCTTCCGGCCTGCAAGCATAACGGTTCACCATGGTTTCCACTGTGGCCGCAGCGATGTTCTGCACACTTCCCCGCCATCCGGCATGGGCTGCAGCTACCACCTTTTTAACAGGATCTGCAAAAAGAATGGCCTGACAGTCTGCGGTGAGGATCATGAGGAGCTTACCCGGAATATCTGTACACAGGGCATCGGCTTCCGGTGCGTGGGAGTCGGCAAGACCGTCCCTTCGCCCATCCCCTGCCCCAACACATATCACCCGGTTCCCATGCACCTGCCGCAGGGTGACAAGATCCATATCGCCACCAAAGAAAGCCAGCACCCTCCGGCGGTTCTCTGATACAACTTCTTCTCCGTCCTCACCATGGGCAAGGTTGAGGCTGTCTGCGGGCGGCAGACTGACACCACCGCTGCGGTCAAAAAAACCATGCACCACTCCGGGTATATGAAGACAATCAATGGTGTATGGCCTGATCATGGGGTATATACCTCCGGCCTGCGTTCCTTCAGGCAGGGTATGGCCTTCCTGTAATCATCCATGAGGGAAAAATCCAGCTCTGCCGTGGCAAGGCCCGGCCCTTCTCCCATATCCACAAGAACCTGATCCGTGGGAGACACAATGAGGGAGCAACCCGGATAGCTTAGCTCCCCATCCTCTCCGCAGCGATTGGCGGCCACCACAAAAAGCTGATTTTCTATGGCTCTGGCCCGGGCCAGGGTTTGCCAGTGGGTTCTGCGGGCAGCGGGCCACTGGGCAGGAACGGCCAGAATACGGGCCCCTTTATCCATGAGAGTTCTGGCAAGCTCCGGAAAACGCAGATCATAGCAGATCATAACTCCCACAGGGCCTGCCATGGTTTCAAAAACATCGGCAGAACTTCCGGCTGCAAAGCCTTTTCCCTCGCCTCCAGCCGTAAAAAGATGGGTTTTTCTGTAAATACCCGCCAGCCGACCATCGGCGTCCATGACATGGGCAACATTATAAATGTTTCCCCTCTCAAACACGGGCAGACTGCCCACAATGACAAGGCTGCGGCGACGGGCCATGTCCGAAAGGTCCTTAAGAATTTCTTCACTTACAAGGGCGTGGGCTTTGAGGTTCTTATAATCAAAACCACAGGACCACATCTCCGGCAGCACCACAAGCCCGGAAGGACATTGCTCCAGAGCCTCCATGACAATGGACCTGTTTTCACTTATATTTCCCCTTATCACATCAAACTGAAAAACACTGGCAGTTATATTTCCCATTGGATAGCCCCTTTAATATTCAACCAGACCGGATCTGTGGATGCAGCAAGCCTGTCAAACGTGGGAAACGGTCTTAGAAAACACATTGAGCACCACCACACCTGCCACAATAAGGCTTAAACCAAAAATGGCAGCCCAGTCCAGCTTCTGGCCCATAAAAATCCATGCAAGAATAGCAATCAGAGCCACCCCGGCTCCGGCCCATACAGCATAGGCAATTCCCACAGGAATACTTCGCAGGGTCAGGGACAGACAGTAAAAAGCAATGGTATAACTAAGCAGCACAACAATGGAGGGATAAAGATTGGTAAAACCATCGCTTGCCTTCAGCGCCAGAGTGCCACAAACTTCAGCAAAAATAGCTACGGACAGAAAAACCCACGGCATAAACAATTCCTTATTTTATCAAAAAGAGACCATCAGACAATATCGATCCTGGTCAATGATCTTTAAAAAATTCCGCCTGCACTGACTTCTCACGGTCGGTGACCTGCGGTGAGCACAGCCACAGAACTGGCTCCGGCCTTCAGCAGTTCACGGGTGCAGGCATTGACCGTGGCACCGGTAGTGAACACATCGTCCACAAGTACTACATTCTCACCCTGCATGGAAGCCCTTACACCAAAAGCTCCTCTGACATTCGCCCGCCTTCCGGCCCTGCCAAGCCCGGTCTGTGAAACATCATGGCGCAAACGCACAAGACTTTTCGTATCCAGCACAGGCCCTGCTCCGGGCTTCCAGTCCATGGCATCCATAAAGGCCTTTGCCAGAAGTATGGCCTGATTGAAACCCCGCTTACGAAGACCTTTATCCGTCATGGGGACTGACAGGACACGATGGGGGATCACTCTAAAGTACTGGTCAAAGGTCATGGCCATCATGCGGCCCAGGGGAGCTGCCAGTTCGGTCCGGCCGTGGTACTTGAAGCGATGGATGATGTCCATGAGATTGCCCTCAAAATGACAGGCTGCCCTGGCCATTTTAAAGGCTGGTGGATGGGCAAGGCAATGACCGCAGACATGTTCTCCTTCACCTGTTTCAAAGGGAAGTCCGCAGATCCTGCAGAATGGCGGAACAAGGGGAGGAAGATCCTGTGCACAGAGAGAACAGAAAAATGGGGCAAGACAGGACTTCTCTGCCCCGGCATCAGGCCAGTCCAGAGGTGCCCTGCAAAGCCTGCAGGCATGGGGCAAAAGGCCCCGGCCCAGAAGCCGGAGCCATGGGAATACAGCATCTTTCATGGGATACTACTCCGGCTTCACCACAACCAGCAACATTTTAAAAGGTTCTCCCGCATCCAGCGCATGGGGAATGCCTGCGGGCATAACAACACTTTCCCCGGCCTTGAGGGTGAGCACCTTTTCATCAATGGTAATCACGGCATGATCCCCGTCCAGAATATAGACGAAGGCATCACCTGTGGAGGCATGGGCACTGATGCCTTCTCCTTTGGCAAAAGCGAACAGCGTCATGCCGACACCCTTTTTCTGGGCAAGGGTCCGGCTGACCACACGCCCTTCCTCATAGTCCACCAGAGAAGCAAGGGGAATAGCTTCAGAAAAAGCGATATTTTTGATCAGGGTTTCTTTTTCCATGGTAAACCTCCTTATACTGTTGAAAGTTACAACTTACAAAATAACTGCAGAGAAATTTCCTTCTGCCTGATGACACCATATAATCTGTCCGCATGCCATGTCTTTGATACAGATCAATATATAAGACTCTCAGATGAAAGAGAGCAGAAGACCTCCCAGAGCTGTCAGCAGAACCACCATCCAGGAAGGAAGCTTCCATACGGAAAGAAGTACAAAGGCTGCAAGGGCCAGAGCAAACTCATGGGGCCCCAGTATGGCGCTGGTCCATACAGGATGGTACAGGGCAGCCCCAAGAATACCAACCACTGCAGCATTGGCACCCTGCATCAGAGAAAGGGCTCCAGCCATCTGACGGAAATGGTTCCAGAATGGCAGGACTGCCAGCAGAAGAAGAAAGCCCGGCACAAAAATACAGACAAGGGCCAGACCTGCAGCCAGCAGAGCAGGCAGATCCCCACTACCCACCATACCCAGATAGGCGGCAAAGGTAAACAGAGGACCGGGAACCGCCTGAGCAGCTCCGTACCCGGCCAGAAAAGCATCCGGACTCACCCAGCCGGACTGAACCACTTCAGCCTCCAGAAGCGGCAAAACAACATGTCCCCCGCCAAAAACAAGGGCTCCTGCACGATAAAAGGCATCCACAAAAAGAAGCCCCTGTACAGGCCAGATCTGTGCCGCCACAGGTAATCCTGCCAGCAGCAGCAAAAAGAGCACCAGACAGAACAGTCCCCCGCCGCGGGATACCGGTACCTGAAGATGGCCCGGAGAAGCCTCACCTTCTCCCCGGCACAGCCATAAACCTGCCAGAGCACCGCCCGCTATGGCCAGGACCTGACCCGTGGCACCTCCCATGGCAATGACCAGCACCACAGCTCCAAGGGCAATGGATGCCCGAACCCTGTCCGGGCACAGGGTCCGGGCCATACCCCAGACCGCATGGGCCACAATGGCCACAGCCACAATCTTAAGTCCCGTAATAAGCCCCATACCCACAGGGCCTTCCAGAAAAACTCCTCCCAGAGCAAAGAGGATGAGAAGAAGGGCCGAAGGCAGGGTAAAGGCCAGCCATGCGGCAAAGCCGCCCATGAATCCTGCACGCATCAGCCCAAGCCCAAAACCCACCTGACTGCTGGCAGGGCCGGGCAAAAACTGGCAGACGGCCACAAGATCCGCATAGTCCTTATCACTGAGCCACTTTCTCCGGTCCACGAACTCATTGCGGAAGTAGCTCAAGTGGGCAATGGGGCCTCCAAAAGAGGTGATACCCAGCACACCAAAGGCCTTCAGCACTTCTCCCACACCTGCAGCCCAACCCTTATTTTCTTTCATTTCCTCCTCCATTTTTAGGAATCTTCTCCTGCAGCCTCTCCGGCAAACTCTCGCATCTGAACAATGGCAGTCCCAAGCCCTTCCCTGCCCTGTTCTGTAATCCGGTACAGCCTGCGCCGGGTTTTACCCTCCTGATCCTGATGCGACACAAGGTATCCTTTTTTTTCCATGGCATGGAGCATGGGATACATGGTACCGGGACTAAGCCTGTAACCATGGTGAGCCAGTTCATCCATCATCCACTGGCCGCATATTTCATGCCGGGCCGCATGGTGCAGCACATGCAAACGTATAAAACCTGAAAGCAGATCCTGAAATTTCATCCTTCCTCCTTTTACGAATCCCGATATCGAAATTCGATATAGATTTATATATTTAATCCGTCAAGTATTGTCTGATCACAAAACAAAAAACCAATGGGCCGAATCCGTAATCAGAAAACCAAAGACCCGGATACAAAACTTGACAAAATTTTAAAAGACACCATTGTTATAAGAAACAAACCTGATATACTATATTCAAATTTTTTAAAGGTTTGTCGCAAAAAAGTATGGGAACGGAAGGGCCGCCGCCTGATATGCGCTCTAAAATGAAACGGCTGAAAAAAGCCGACCTTCCTGATCTTAGTAACCTGCCACCCTCAAGAGAAGGGTTTCTGCACATGAGAATACCCGCCTGTGGGTGACCATTTCCGTTCCCAACATCTTATGGGCAGCCAGAAGGCCTGCCCCAACTGCCTGGATGCTGAATCTGAGCTCAGGCAGTTTTTTTTGAACACACCCTGGTTCAGCGATGTACACAAAAAAATATTTGCTAGTCGTCCAGACGCGGCCAATCAGTAAAAAATAAAAATCCAAAAACAAAACAGCGTACCGCAAAAAAACAAACAAACCAGCTAAAATTTTAGTTGTTTTTTTCCTGAATTAAAGTATATTCCCATGGAAACTTCGGAGAAAAAAGATAAATCCTCTAAAGAATTTTCTTCTTCAGCAGATTCTGGCGTATAATTTTTTCTCCATGTCTGCAAACGAAAGTGTCCTGCACCAGGGCACACCATCCCGCACCGGAATACGAAAATACAGTGCCTGACCATAAAACCTTCTTTGCAGGGTACTTGCCTGCCAAAGAAATCTGTTCCTTAGCCGCAGACTTTTTATTTCAGACCCGGCACAAACACAGGAATGAATTCTGTTCAATTACTGTACGTTTTCCTTCATCTTAAAATAACGGATACAAACAAAACACCATGGACAAAGCAAAAAAAGCACGCATTGAAGCGCAGTTATCAAGAATGATAAAAGAAAATGGCAAAAAAATTCAAACTATACAAAAAACTGTTGATTCATCCCCTTCCCAGTCAGGTTCCAGTGCAATTCACGTGATCCGAAGACGCAAGGGAAATCCGGAAGAACGCATTCCAGTTTCCGCATGATTCAAAAGTCTGAACGGACTTTTTCCATGTTCAGAATACAGGTATTTTTTTTCACAAGATACCCCACAGCCTGATCCTGTTCATATGGTAAAATATATCTCCATGCTGAACAGTTTCAGCCCGCTGAAAATCCGATACTATTTCGTTCGGCCATTACAAAAAGGAACTCCCAATGGCATTGAACATAGGCATGATGCGCATTCCCCTTACCACACGTTTTGGGGAACTGCTCATTGAAAATGGCCTGGCCAGCCCGGCACAGGTCAGTCTGGCCCTTGCCAGACAGGAAGATCTGCGTCTTCAGAACCAGCATATACGTATCGGAGAACTCCTGCACAAAGAATGCGGAATCGACAAAAAGGCCATGGAAAATCTTTTCCGTACGGATATCTTCCGACAGATCCTTATGCGTCTGCGTGTGCTTATATCCGAAGAACCGGACCTGCCCAAAGCCCTTTCCTGCATTCCCATCCATGCACGCATTACCGCTGAGGAACCTGAAGGCTTACAGGGTGAAGCTGACTTTCAGATTATTCTGCCCGAAAGACAGGATCAGGCCTTTTCCCTTTGTCTTGCCTTTGACTTCAGATTTTCCGATCACTCCACAACCATTGATCTGCCCGAAGCCATCGATCAGATCAAAAAAGGTATCCATGAAACCATGGAAATCCCCCTTGCGGAACAGGAGCAGATTGGTCTTTCCATTGAAAACCTCAGATCCGTTCTTTCAGAAACAAAGAACACCTGAAAAAACACCCTTCGCCTTTTTCAAAATGACTGCGAAATAATTATTGACAGCCCAAATACATTTCTTTAGACTTTTAACATTAAACAGGTGCAATGCTGTTGGCGGAAAAATAACGGGCAGCAGACAATCCAAGGGTTGTATGCAAATCCATTAAAATGCCAATTCCAGGCACCATATTTAGATACACACAGACGTTAAGGAGAAAAAATTGGCAGAAGGCACTGTAAAATGGTTTAATGAGACAAAAGGTTTTGGATTCATTGCTACGGATTCCGGTCAGGACGTATTCGTACATTTTTCTGCAATCCAAAGCAGTGGTTTCAAAACGCTTCAGGAAGGTCAGAGAGTTCAGTTTGACATTGTTAACGGTCAAAAAGGCCCGGCTGCTGACAAGGTTGTACCTCTGGGTTAATTTAACATCCTAAAAAATTCCAGCGATCGTCCCTGTTATATTTTCAGGGACGATCGCTTTTTTAATGGAAAAAGACCCTCATCATGCCGAACGTTTATTGGCAAGGGATGCTGCAATAAAATCCCGGAATAAGGGATGGGCGTCCATGGGTCTGGACTTGAATTCCGGATGGAACTGACATCCCACAAACCATGGATGCCCTTCCAGTTCAACAATTTCCACAAGATCCCCATCCGGAGACACCCCTGAAAAGACAAGCCCTGCATCCTCCAGAGCCTTGCGGTAAGCATTATTAAATTCAAAGCGGTGACGGTGCCGCTCAGAAATATCCCTGTTTCCATAGGCTGCAAAGGCCATGGTTTCTTCCTTAAGAATACAGGGGTATGCCCCAAGACGCATAGTCCCGCCCTTTTCCGAACGGATATCCCTGTATTCCTTTTCCCCTGTACGGGGATTCATCCACTCTGTAATCAGGTGAATAACAGGATCAGGTGTATTGGGAACAAATTCAGTACTGTGGGCCTTTTCCAGACCCGCAATATTTCTGGCATACTCAATCACTGCCACCTGCATTCCAAGGCATATTCCAAAATAAGGAATTTTTTCTTCCCTTGCATAGCGGGCAGCCAGAATCTTTCCTTCCACACCCCGCTTGCCAAAGCCACCGGGAACAAGAATACCATCTCCATTGCTAAGTTTTTCAGGCAGATTTTCCGGAGTAAGGGTTTCAGAATCCACAAAATCAAAATGAATCTTTGCATTGTTGGCTATACCCGCATGCATCAGGGACTCATTAAGACTTTTATACGAATCCGCCAGATCCACATACTTGCCAACAATCTTTATACGAACATCGCTTTCCGGATTCCGGAAACCATGAACAATGCGCTCCCATGACTCCAGGCGGGGCGCCCTTGCCCAGATACCCAAAAGATCACATATTTTATCATCCAGCCGCTGATGATGATAAACTATGGGGACCTCATAAATACAGTCCACATCCTTGGCCGTAATCACGCAATCCGCACTCACGTTACAGTACAGCCCGATCTTGCGCTTCAGGTCTTCGCTTAAAAGACGGTCTGTCCGGCACAAAAGGATATCCGGCTGTATGCCTATGGCCCGAAGATCCTTGACACTGTGCTGGGTAGGCTTGGTTTTCAGCTCTCCTGCAGTGGCAATGTAGGGCACCAGAGTCAGGTGGATGTAAACTACATTATTTTTTCCCTCATCGGCCCGCATCTGGCGAATGGCCTCAAGGAAAGGAAGACTTTCTATATCCCCTATGGTACCACCAATTTCAATAATGGCCACATCTACATCCCGGCCGATGCGACGGATACTTTCCTTAATCTCATCGGTGATATGGGGAATCACCTGTACCGTCCCCCCGAGATACTCCCCCCGCCGTTCTTTCTGTATTACGGCATTGTAAATCTTACCTGTGGTAAAATTACTGAACCTGTTCATACGCACGGAAATGAAACGCTCATAATGCCCTAGATCCAGATCCGTTTCCGCCCCGTCATCGGTAACAAAAACCTCTCCATGCTGGAAAGGACTCATGGTTCCGGGATCTACGTTAATATAGGGGTCCAGCTTCTGTATGGTGACACGCAGGCCCCGGCTTTCCAGAAGAGCACCTATGGATGCCGATGCCAGCCCCTTCCCAAGTGAAGAAACAACACCGCCCGTAACAAAAATATACTTTGTGGTATGATTGCCCATAATATTCCCAGAATTCATAAGGTTTAAAAAAAGACCCCGGAAAGGCCGGGGGGAAACTGCTTACTGATAACGTCTTCGCAGGCGTTCCAGATTCAGCTCAATTTCCATAAGAGGATCTTCCCCGCCTTCAAGCATGGGCAGGGTTTCAGAATGGCTATATTGCTGCCTGATACGGTCTATGACAAAAAGGGAGGCGCTAAAATTATCTTTACGCACATCCTGCACCTGTATCCTTTGCAAAAGATCCCTTTCACCCTCGAATATTTCTATCCTAAGCGGCCATGCAGCCCCGTCAAAACGCTGCCAGTCCAGATAGCGAAAGGTCACTTCCCGCTTTCTGCCCCCTTCTGTACCCTGAACCAGTTTCAGCGCCACAGGATATAGATTATCCTTATCAATAAGAATTCTCGTACCATCCGGAGACCCTAAACGATAACAGATACGCCCGCCGTAACGGATAAGCCCGGTCCTTTCCATATCCAGCCCCGATTCCATGAGCAGGGAAATCAGCATGTGCCTGTCCCTGAGCAGCAGGGGAAGATAAAAAAAATCTTCCATGCCCGGTGTTTCCCTGACAATGACACCATCCAGCACCAGAAGAAAACGACCCTCTCCCGTTGCAATGCGTACACGCCTGCCATCCTTTGTTTCACTACGGAATGCATGGGGAAGGTTGAAAAGAAAGACATCCTCCACCCTGGAAACCTCTCCCTCTTTTTCAGAGGCAGGCAAGGCAATCAGGGTATCCAGACGCACCTTGCCCGTATTACCCATGGATCTGACCATTAAATCCAGCATATGGGGGCCTTCAGGAATGAAAGCCTGTAGGGAAAAGGGCATCAGAAAAAGAATCATCCCCATAACAATTCCCCTGCCAGCTCCTTTCATACAGGCCTCCTCCCTGAAAAAATATGGCATTGAACATCTGATCCAACGAAATCCCCTGTTTATCAAGGCACAAAACTATTCACCCGCAGGAAAAAGATTTCCTGCATACACAGCAGCCTCTCCCAGCTCTTCTTCAATACGGATCAGCTGATTGTATTTTGCAACACGATCGCTGCGGGAAAGGGAACCTGTCTTAATCTGGCCTGCATTAACACCCACAGCCAGATCCGCAATGAAGGTATCTTCCGTCTCTCCTGAGCGGTGGGAAATCACCGTAGCGTAGCCTGCATTTTTTGCCATTGCAATGGCTTCCAGAGTCTCACTCACCGTACCGATCTGATTGAGCTTGATCAGAATGGCATTGGCAATCCCATCTTCAATACCTTTTTTCAGAATAGCCGGGTTGGTGACAAAAACATCATCCCCCACCAGCTGCACCCGACCGCCAAGGCGACGGGTCATTACAGCCCAGTTTTCCCAGTCCCCTTCCGCAAGGCCGTCTTCAATGGAAACGATGGGATAGCGGTTCAGAAGATCTTCATAATAATCTATCATTTCTGCAGCAGACAGAACACGACCTTCTCCTTCCAGATGATAGGCACCGTCCTTATAAAACTCACTGGCTGCAACATCCAGAGCCAGAGCCACATCCTTGCCAGGGGTATAACCCGCCGCTTCAATAGCTTCCATAATTAAAGCAATGGCCTGCTCGTTGCTCTCCAGATCCGGAGCAAAGCCGCCTTCATCGCCCACAGCGGTATTCAAACCCTGTTTTTTCAAAAGACTTTTCAGATGGTGGAAAATCTCTGCCCCCATGCGAACGGCATCGGTAACATTGGAAGCCCCCACGGGAATGACCATGAATTCCTGAATATCAAGACTGTTGCTGGCATGGGCACCACCATTGATGATATTCATCATGGGTGTGGGCAGAGTATTGGCTGCAATACCGCCCAGATAACGGTAAAGAGGCTGACCATGGGAATCGGCACCGGCACGGGCCGCAGCCATGGAAAGGGCTAAAATGGCATTGGCTCCCATGCGTGATTTATTTTCCGTTCCATCACACTCCAGCATGGCACGGTCCAGTCCAACCTGATCCGTTGCATCATAGCCTAGAATTTCAGGGGCCAGCAGTTCCATAACATTGTTCACCGCCGTACGAACCCCCTTACCCAGATAGCGGGAAGCATCAGCATCCCGAAGCTCCAGAGCCTCACGCACCCCTGTAGAAGCTCCTGAAGGTACGGCAGCCCGGCCTGCTGCTCCATCGGACAGGAGGATATCCGCCTCCACCGTAGGATTCCCACGGGAATCCAATACTTCCCTGGCCCGAACATCAATAATTTCCGTCATGATATATTCTCCTTGCTCTTGCTGACCTTAAAAATCAACTATATGAAATTAAAAGATTAAAACACATTTTAACAATATACTCAGATTGACAAAAGTCCATGAACTGATACTCTTCATGGAATTTTATGTCAAGGAAGCCTGTATCAGGCCAGCAGGACAATACCCCAGATACGCCAGAACCATAAACAAAGGCCATTGCCGGAAAGGAAAACCATGCACGGAAAAAGCCCCTATGAAACAGCCCATCTTCTGGTGGCTGCCATCCGCGTCTGTACCCACCAGAAAAATGGTATCCCCCCGGCAATAACCGACATATCCTCCATTCTGAAAATGTCAGCGGAAGAAATACTGATTCTCATCCGTCAGATGGAAAAGGCCGGAATTATTGAATGTATTGATCAGGCAGGCACATCCCGTTATTTCATTGAGGATATGCAGGCTCTGGAGACACTGCCGAAGCACCGGGAAGAAAAAGCCATACAGGCAGAAATTGAGTCTTTTAAGAATAGCAGACAGAAAAAAAATATGGAAATTGAAAATTTCCAGAAAAAACAGAAAGAAAAACAAAAAGAACTTTTCAGCCAGCTCAACCGTAAACTTGGATCCGATGAAGTCAGGTAAAATAAAGAACCATAGCTGTCAGACTATACAAAGGTCAGGCTGTTTGCCGCTTCTTATTAGCACTCCGGCACTCAAGCTTTTAAAAGCCCATTATTTTCATAGCAGGCCTTGGTGTTATGGCTTGAGTGCCGGAATCCGAAACGATTGCAATGTCACTCACAAACAGCCCTATTGTCTTTTGCTGGAACCACGGCTTTGAAATTAATACACAATCTCTCAGGGTAAAATGTGCTGAATAATTACTATGGATCTTGAATGCCGGATTCCTAGAGCTTCTTTACCTGTGGGAAAGTGGCCTAAAGCACCCGCACCTTCACCATATTGGTTGTTCCCTTCTGCCAGATGGGATGCCCTGCCGTAAGAATAACAGACTGACCTGCCTTAGCCAGTCCTGCTTCCAGAGCCGCATTGCCAGCCTTTTCAATCATGGTGTCAGTATCCTGCTCCTCTTCAAAGAGCCTTGGTATGCAACCCCAGTGGAGACAGAGCCGCTGCACAACCTTTGCCTCAGGGCTTAAGGCCAGAATGGGACATCGGGGCCTGAACCGGGCAATCTGGGCAGCAGTAAACCCGCTGCGGGTGGGTGCCACCACAGCAGCGGCATCCAGCTCGTCGGCCAGCATGGCCGAAGCTCTGGCTACGGACTCCGGTACACCTGAGTCCTCGGGCTTTTCCCGGTAACGTTCATGGGGAAAAATCCTTTCCGCACGGGCCGCTATCTTTGCCATATACTGCACAGCTTCCACGGGAAATGTGCCCATGGCCGTTTCTTCCGAAAGCATGAGGGCATCGGTACCGTCCAGTACGGCATTGGCCACGTCATTGGCCTCGGCCCTTGTGGGTCTTGGGCTTTCCACCATGGATTTCATCATCTGCGTGGCTATGATCACAGGTTTTCCGACCGCATTGGCCATGCGTACCAGATCTTTCTGGATGTCTGGCACGTTTTCCAGGGGAATTTCCACCCCCAGATCGCCCCTGGCCACCATAATGGCATCAGCTTCCGCCAGAATTTCCACCATATTATCCAGGGCTTCATGTTTTTCTATCTTGGCAATCACAGGAGTATCCTGCCCGAAAGCAGCCACAATGGTCTTCACTTCCCGGATATCTTCAGCGCTGCGCACAAAGGAAAGGGCCACATAATCCACACCGCAGCCAAGACCAAACTCCAGATCCAGCCTGTCCTTTTCCGTCAGAGCCGGAATTTTCAGGGTGCCTGAGGGAAGATTAATGCCCTTACCCGATGTCAGCACACCGCCTGTCACCACGCGGCAGCCAATTTCCACAGCCCCTTTTTCCAGCACAAGCAGTTCCATCATGCCATCGGCCAGAAGCAGGGTATCTCCCACGGTCACATCCCGGGCAAGCCCCTCATAGGTCACGGGAATAACCTCTCCGGCATCCTCCAGGGTTGAAAGCCTGATTTCAGAACCCGCCACAAGGCGGACTCCCTCATGGGGCAGTTTGCCCACCCGGATTTTAGGACCGCAGAGATCCTGAAGAATGGCTACGGGTATATCTAATTTTTTAGATATGGCACGGATACGCCGTATCATGAGACCATGGTCTTCATGGCTGCCGTGGGAAAAATTTAACCGGGCCACCCGCATACCCGCCCGTATCATGTCTTCAAGAATATTCTCACTGGAACAGGCAGGGCCTATGGTACAGATAATTTTTGTTTTTTGCATGAAAATACCTTTCAGACAATACAGCCTCTTTGTTTTATGCAACCCCTGAACCCAGACCAATGCGCAGAATGGCAGACTCAAGAACCTTCGTTGCATCCATGCCGGACTTGATACGCAGGTCCGCTTCCGCAAGAATTGCCATGGCCTGCTCCAGCTCCCGCCTTTCAAAACGCTCTGCCCGCAAAAGGGTCTGATAAATGGGATAAGGATTTTTCCCGTTCCCGGCAATTCCCAGATCCGTTGCTTTGGCTGCCACCTCACCGCTATCGTCCCATTCCTGACGCATGGCTTTAAGGGCCGCCTCATGATCCAGAAGGGCGGGCAGAACAAAACGGGTGAAACCATCATAGGCCATGCGCCGGGTCCAGCCTTTGCCCGCAGGAGAAATGAGAAAATCCATGGCCGTCACAAGTTTTCTGAACTGATTCACCAGTGCTGAAAGGGCCTGTAAAGGATGCATACCGTCTTTAATGAGACCGGCAAGGGAAAAAAGAGCTTCGGAGGCATTCCGGTCCGCCACGGCCCCCGTAAAAACGAAGATGGGATCCTGCCGGGTACGAACAAGAACTTCCTCCACATCCTTAAGGGTAATTCCCTTTCGATCCCCTGCAAAATCCGCCAGCTTTTCAAGGTTGGCCACAAGCATGCGCAGATCAAAACCCGTCAGCTCCAGAAGACGGCTGGCAGCTCTGGGATCAATGGTTTTACCCGCCCTGCCAAGAACCCCAACAAGGCATTCCCGCATCATTTCGTCCCTGGCTTCCCGGTCCTGACGCCGGTTTCCCGAAGGCACACTGCAATCCACCACACAGGCCGATGCGGCAAGTTTTTTATAAAGCACCCTGCGCCTGTCCACCTGATCCACGGTAATCAGCAAATGATGCCCTGCAGAAAAACCCTTTTCAATGGCCTTTAAAAGGAGTTCTCCTTCATCCATGGAATCAGGAACTTTCAAACCCTTTTGCAGGCAGGTCTCTGCCAGAGGCTGCATCCATGCATCTTTTTCAGAAATCTTCTTTTTCTTTCCACCCGTGGATACAAGGGATTCCAGAGTCATGCCCTTCAAAGCCAGATATCTTAGAAAAAAAGGAATGGCCTGCTTCGTTTTGCCCTTTTGGGCTGCTTTTTCGGCTTTTTCCGCCAGTGCCTGGGCCTCACTCCCGGAATCAAAAATACGGGCCCCCAGCAATCCCACAACCTTGCCTGAGCCAAAAAGGGAAAAGGTGCTGATCTCTTCCAGGGCATCCCGCAGCCTCACCTGTGCCCCTTCCAGAGCCTCAAAGGCTTCTCTGGAACCAAGAGCAGCTGCAAGCTTTTCCACGGCATTATCACAGAGAAAGGACTCACCATGTATCAGAAATACAGGAGAAAAACCCTCTTTCTCCTGCTGCCGTAAAACCTCAGACAGCTCCGTATAACGAATTTCCACCATGTAAATACCCCTTGAAAGGGATTTTCACCCCGGATTCTGCCTTTAAATTGATTCCCTTTGATTGCCGGGCAATGCTAAAAACCCTCTGGCAGTTTTTTAAACAGCACATGGAAAACAAAGATACCCATACCCACGCATATAGCCGAATCCGCCACATTAAAGGCCGGCCAGTGCCAGGTTTTCCAGTACACATCAAAAAAATCTATCACGTAACCAAAACGTATGCGGTCGGTCATGTTTCCCACAGCCCCGCCGAATATCAAAGCCAGACCCGTCCGCAGCCACAGAAAATTCATGGGTGTTCTGTGATAGAAATAGAGAATCATCAGGGTGGCAAGGCCAGAGACAAAAATAAAGACTATCTTACGGATCAGCTCACTCTGCCCCGCAAGGAAACCGAAGGCTCCACCGGGATTGTGTACATGGGTCAGATCAAAAAGACCGGGAATCAAAGGAATGGAACTGCCATATACCATGCCAGTATGCACAAGGTGCTTGGTCACCTGATCTGTGAGCACCACAAAACTGGCTACCCAGAGAAGAAAAACGATTCTTTGATTAATCATGGAACTCCTGTTTCTGCCATAGGGTTGATGCAGATGCAAGGGCATTGCCCCGGCAATAAGGCAACAGCAATGGCAATTTTCATAAACCATAAAAACGCCTTTAACTGCCTGCCGGAGCAAGGGTAAAAACTATACCATTTCCATGGTTTCCATAGCCTTCATGCAACGATCACAGATCTCGGGATGATCCGGAGAATGCCCCACACTGGCATCCCGTACCCAGCAGCGCACGCACTTTTCACCGCCCGCCCGGACAACACCGATGAAAAGCTCCTCAGAATCTGCTGCAGGCGCAAGACCCTCGGAGCTGTCCTTTAAGGTCACGGCACTGACGATGAAAACATTTTTCAACAAGGCAGTGTCAAAACCCGCCAGCAGCTCAGCGGTTTCACCACTGGCCGCCAGAAGCACCTCGGCATCCAGGGGATGTCCGATGGTTTTTTCCCTGCGGGCCAGTTCCAGCATCTTGAGCACTTCGGAACGAACACGGGAAAGACCTTCCCAGCGGGAAACCAGTTTTTCATCGCTAAAGCCCTGAGCCTTGGGCATGGCTGCCAGGTGTACACTTTCTTCCTTATCCGTCCAAAGGGGCATATGGGGCCAGACTTCCTCTGCTGTAAAAGGAAGAATGGGTGCCATCATGCGAACAAGGGCATCCACAATGCGGAACATCGCCGTCTGGGCGCTGCGGCGCAGGTTTCCTGATGCAGCTTCCGTATAGAGCCGATCCTTGATAATATCCAGATAAAATGCCGAAAGATCCAGAGTGCAGAAATTATGCAGACCATGATAAATCGTATGGAAACCATAGTTCCCGTAGGCCTTTTCCACCCGGCCCACCAACTGATCCAACCTGTGCAGGGCATAGCGGTCCAGTTCTGTGAGATCGCTATCCGCCACACTGTGTACCGAAGGATTAAAATCATAAAGATTGCTGACGAGAAAACGGCAGGTGTTTCGGATACGGCGGTAAGCTTCGGAAAGCTGGCGCAGAATATTATCTGAAATGCGCACATCATCCTTGTAATCGGAAGAAGCCACCCAGAGACGCAGAATTTCCGCACCATGCTGTTTGATAACCTTTTCCGGAGCAATGACATTGCCCACGGATTTAGACATCTTCCGGCCTTCTCCATCCACCACAAAGCCATGGGTCAGCACAGCACGGTAAGGGGCCTTGTCCTTCAGACCCACGGAAGTGAGAAGGGAGCTGTGAAACCACCCCCTGTGCTGATCACTGCCCTCAAGGTAAAGATCGGCAGGCCAGGAAAGCACATCCTTTCTTTCCTCCAGAACAGCCATATGGCTCACACCGGAATCAAACCATACATCCAGAATATCACTTTCCTTTACAAAACGGGCAGAACCGCAGTCACAGCATTTTGCTTCACCCGCAAGGAAATGGGAAGCCTCCTGCTCAAACCAGACATCTGCTCCCTTTTCAAGGAAGGTTTCATAAATCCGGTCTAAAGTCTCATTATTCATGAACAGACTGCCGCAGTCCTCGCAATAGAACATGGGGATGGGAACACCCCAGGAACGCTGACGTGAAACACACCAGTCAGGCCTGTTGGCAATCATTCCGAAAATCCGCTCCCGGCCCCATTTGGGAATCCACTCTACACGGTCAATTTCCTCTAAGGCTTTTTTCCTGAGTTCATTGTTTTCCATGGAGATGAACCACTGGGGCGTGGCCCGGAAAATCACAGGTTTTTTACACCGCCAGCAATGGGGATAGCTGTGCGCCATATCCATGCGATGGACAAGATGCCCGGCTGAGGCAAGCTTTTCCATCACCATTTCATTGGCTTTAAAGACAAAAACCCCCGCCAGATCTTCGCCCACCTCTTCGGTGTAACAGCCATTGTCTTCCACAGGGGAATAGGGTGGGAGACCATAACGCCCGCCCACAATATAGTCATCGGCACCATGGCCGGGTGCCGTATGCACACATCCTGTTCCAGCTTCCAGGGTTACATGCTCTCCCATGATCACAGGGGATATACGATCATAAAACGGGTGAGTACACTCAAGATTCTCAAGCTCTTTTCCCGTCCACTCCCCTGCAAGGGAGAAACTTTCCACAGCAAAACTCTTCATGAGATCTTCGGCCATATCCTTGGCCACAATGCGGATGCGATCACCCATGTCCACACCGGTATAAACAAAATCAGGATGCAGACAGATACCTAAGTTGGCGGGGATGGTCCAGGGTGTTGTGGTCCAGATCAGCATATCCACAGGCTTGCCAAGGCCCAGATCCTTTTTCAGGGGGAAAGCCACAAAAATGGAGGGGGACCGCTCGTCCTTGTGCTCAATTTCCGCCTCAGCCAGTGCGGTCTGACAACTACAGCACCAGTGGATGGGTTTTTTCCCACGATACAGGCCTCCGTTCAGGGCAAAAAGACCGCAGGCCTTTGCAATGGCCGCTTCATAGGCAAAGGCCATGGTCTGATAGGGATTGTCCCATTCACCCATCACCCCCAGCCTTTTGAACTCCTCGCGCTGAACATTCAGAAAATTCTCAGCATAGCTCCGGCACTGCTGACGGATCTCTACCGTACTCATCTCTTCCTTTTTCTTCCCAAGCTTTTTATCCACATTGTGTTCAATGGGAAGACCGTGGCAGTCCCAGCCCGGTACATAGGGCGCATCAAAGCCAGCCATCTGCCGGGAACGAACAATTATATCTTTCAGAATCTTGTTCAGGGCCGTGCCGATGTGGATATTACCATTGGCATAGGGAGGCCCGTCGTGCAGGATGAACTTAGGGCGGCCCGCACTGGCGGAACGGATTTTTTCATAAAGTTTATTTTTTTCCCAATCCGCAAGCTGCACAGGTTCCCGCTGTGTCAGACCTGCCTTCATGGGGAAATCCGTTACCGGAAGATTCAGACTTTTTTTATAATCCATGGGAAAATACTCTCCAGTATTCAAAGGGTAAAGTGTCACAGACACGGTAATATTCTGATGCTACCTTATATATAAGGCTGGAATATCTAAGCCATCTTGACCGATGCTGTCAAGGAAGGCATAGCCTCCCGCCGCCGTATAAGCACCACGGAGCGTTCCCCACCGCCAAAGGGCAGGCCATAGGTCCGGCAGTCCATTACAAGCTCAGGAAACAAAGGGGCTGCCGCCGCTGTTTCATCCCTTCCATCGGGACCTTTCATGGCAATGATACTTCCCGATGGTCCCAGAAAGGGAAGGCCCAAGGAAACAAAACGTTCCAGAGAAGTAAAGGCCCTTGAAACCACGCATGAAAAATCTTTTTCTTCCAAAGATTCCACACGGGTATGCAGGGCTCTGGCATTGGTAATTTTCAGGGAGCGGATCACATCCTGAACAAACACCATTTTTTTCTGCACGCTATCCACCATCAGCACATCCAGATCCGACCGCATGAGTGCAATGACCATACCGGGAAATCCCCCACCGCTTCCCATATCCAGCACCCTGCCACCAGCAGGCAGATGGGAAATGACGGCAAGGGAATCCAGCACATGCTTTTCCGCCACCTCCAGAGGATCTGTAATGGCCGTCAGATTGATCTTTTTATTCCAAAGAATCAGGTTTCTGACATGCAGGGCAATACCTTCCAGCAGATCCGGGGCCAGATTCAGGCCCATGAGTGCGGCACCTTCTTTTACCTTTTCACACCATAAGCTGTCTCCTGCCTGCATGGCTTTCTTCCCTTCTTCGTTAATCATCACAGTTAATTCATTTACAGATCTTTAAAATTTCAATAAGATTCAACGATTTTTAAATCTGCAACCCTTAAAATCACAAACATTTTAGACATATTTTAAAAAAAACAGATCGGCAGTTCCGTACAGAAAAGGAAAAACCACCCCATGAAAAGTTTTTTTTCTTCCCCTTATCAGCTGTTTTACGCTTTTCTCATGCTTGTTTCCCTTGGGTTCAGCCTCTTTGGCGTCCATGTACTGCGCCTGGCCTATCTGCTGGAAGAACCCGGCTATTTCATTCTTTTTTTCTTTTCTGCAAATTTCATCATCCTGTTCAGCCTTTCCTTTGCCCTGATCTCCTTTTTCCGAATCAAGGCAGATCGGGACAGAAACCATAGGGATACAGATACCTGAACACAGAAGCAGCCAGAAGATCAAAATTATCCCTCCGGATACTACCCTGATGATTTTTTTACAGAACAGGAGAAAAAAGACTGGCAAAACGCACGGCAAAACGAAAAAACCACTCTGGCCTGGGAAGAACACTTCCGTCAACCTCTAAAGAAACCTCAAAATCCTTCTCCAGCATACGGCAGACCTGAGCCGCCATGTTTTTATCCGCAGCAATCAGTGTAATTTCAAAATTCAGATGAAAAGAACGATTATCCGCATTGGCAGTTCCCACGGCAGACAGATGATCATCCACCAGAATCACCTTCTGATGCAAAAAACCCGGCTGATAACGAAAAAACCGGATACCTTCCATGGCAAGCTTCTGGATACAGGCATAGCCCGCCAGATCCACAAGCCAGAAGTCCGAGCGTGAAGGCAGAAGAATACGCACATCAACCCCCCTCAGCGCAGCCATCTGCAAAGCCTGCATGACCGCATCATTGGGAACAAAATAAGGGCTTGCAATCCAGACCCTTTTCTTTGCAGCGAGGATGAGATTGACAAAAAGAAGGGAGCATGCCTCCAGATGATGGGCAGGGTCCGTGGGCAGAACCAGCATGGGGATACCCGGCGAGACTGCTCTTTCCAGCTTCCAGTTCAGGAAAAGCTGTTCCCTGGTGGCCCAGTACCAGTCCCCCTCAAACACCCTTTGCACGGCCATGACCGCAGGCCCTTCAAGTTCCATGTGGGTATCCCGCCAGCATCCGAAACGCAGACTTTTCCCCAAATAATTCTTTCCAATATTATGACCGCCCACAAAGGCTTTTTTACCATCAACCACCACAATTTTCCGGTGATTACGGAAATTGAGCTGAAAACGATTAAACAGCCCCCGGCGTGTAAAAAAAGGCCGGAACTGCACACCTGCTTCCCTCAGCTTTCGGCCATAGGCTGATTTCAGTTTGCGGCTGCCTATCTCATCATAAAGAAAATAAACCCTTACCCCCTGCCCTGCCTTTTTTATCAGAAGATCCTGCAGCTCTTTTCCCAGAGAGTCATGGCGAACAATAAAAAATTCCAGAAGAATATAATCTTCTGCCTCAGAAATCGCCGAAAAAATAGCCTCAAAGGTATTTTTGCCATTGATTAGAAGCCGGGCCTGATTCCCATCCGTAAAAGGTGTCTGTGCCAGATTCTCCATGACCCGGAAGGTTTCTTCCTGATTCTCACGGGGAAAGACCCTGAATTTTTCCAGAACTTCATTCTGTAAAGACACTTCCGGAGCTTTTTCAAACTGCCCCTGACGCAGGGCCTCCACATAACCCTGAAACTTGTTTCTTCCAAAAATCAGATACAGGGGCAGGGTCAGCCAGGGGAAGGTAATAAGGGCAATCATCCAGGCGACGGCACCCTGAGAGCTTCTTGCATACATCACAGCATGCACAGCCATCAGTATGGCCAGCATCTCCACAAGGAAAACAACAATGGCAATAATTGTAAGCATAGACTCTTTCTAAAAAAAAATAGCCCTTAGATCTGTTCCGCCCCATAGTCACAAGCACAGAAATCAAGGGAAGCTTTCTTCTTCACAGCACAGGGAGGGTTCCACAACAGCCGATTGCAATGGATTTGAAAAGGACTCTATACAAATTCCAATTCCAGACACTCCTGATAAACAGCTTCCAGAAATGCGCACCTCATTTCCCAATAAACCTCAAACACAGCACCACAGATAGCGTAGGTCTCTTCTTCAAAAAACAGTTTTTTGTCCGCGGAAGTTGTAAATATTTTTTAGTCCACCCTTCTTTTCTCAGCCGGGATCAGCTTCTGTTCAAATACCCTCATACAGCACCTCCAGAGTTCAGCCCCTCAAGTCGTTTAATCCAGGCATCAAATAGCGGGCACTCCCGACGAATAGTCTCCAGGCCGATATCCAGTGCAATCAAGGAACCGTGAGCGACTTTGTCGTAAGTGTCACAAACAGACAGGATGCGCTTGGAAGGTGCGGTGGTTCGACCATCATTAATGTGTTCCGGGGTAGCAAAATCATTACGGACACGGGTCAGGCTGTGGACAATGTGCTCATCATCAAACCACTCGGCAAAAACGCTTGGATCACTAAAAAGCAATCCCTCAAATTCATGCACAAGGATGTTTGAAATAAAATTGGGCTGTGCCATATCCGCCTGAAAAGCGCTCTCTACAATTTTGGCTCTGGTCAGCGAGTCTCCCTTTAAAGTCATTGCGGGAAAATCGGATGGAAGCCCATAAAAATCCAGCAAGGTTGTAACCCAGGCGTTCGCATCTTCCTTACATTTGTTCTCAACCTGCCATTTAACCTTACCGTAGGAAGTCAGGCCGCCTTTGCCTTGTGGCCCCGTGCGAATAATGATCGAGTTCAGCCATATATTCATACGCTGAAAATGCGGCCCCAGAACCTCACGGACAAAAACATCTTCGGTTTGTCCTTCGCAGAAAACATGTACACGGATCATCTCGTCGGCCTCCCACCCAGAACATTCTTCTTCCAAAGTTCAGCCAATGAATATTCATTGAGCCAGTTTTCCAGGGCTTTGGAGTCAAGTCGATGAAGGTTGGTGTACCCTTGCCTTCGATCCGCCACGATGACATTTTCAGATGAAAATTCATTCAGGAGATCGGCAGACTGAGTTGAAACGATAAGCTGTCGTTTTTTGGAAGTAGAACGAATCAGTGATGCGAGGAGATTAATGGCAAAAGGATGCAGACCAAGTTCCGGCTCATCAATCAGAATGGTTTCCGGTTGCAGTTTTTCGGGCTGCATCAATACCGTAGTCAGGCAGATGAAACGCAGGGTACCATCGGAGAGCAGATGCGCTTTGAATGGTACATCTTCACCTTTTTCAGTCCACTCCAGTTCAATCTGGTCTTTGCTGTCCGGCTGGGGGCGAAGCATAAAATCCCCAAAAAACGGGGCAACCAGCCGAATAGTCTTCACAATTCGATTGTAGCTTGAAGGATACTGCTCTTTAAGCAGATAAAGGAAGGCTGCCAGATTACGAGCATCCGGACGCAGATAAAGGTTGTCATTGATACCATGCCGCTGTTTTACCAGGGCAGTTTCGCTGGTGTCATGAAAATGGTAAAGACGCCAGCTTTTCATAGTTTGAATGGTGCATTGGTTCATCCCGGATCTGTGAGATTCGGCATTGGACTCAAAGTGGCCTGAGCCAAAACTTTTATCACCGTTCATCTTCCACCAAAGATTTTCTTCGACAAACATCATGCGGTTATCCTGGGTTGGCTCCAGGGTAATTTTATAGCCATTATTGCCGAAATAAAGTTCCGCACTCAGCATAGAAGTCTTCTTCCGGCCAAAATGCAGCAGTGCATCCGGGCCGCCCTGCCTGCTGACAAATAGCTGGAGCCTGCCTTCCAGCATTTGCTGGATCAAACGGAAAAAGCCAATAAAGTTGGATTTACCAGCTCCATTTGGGCCGATCACCACATTCAGCTCTTTGAGTTCCAGATCACACTCTCGGATGGATTTGAACCCACGCAGTACGATGCGTGACAATTGGTTCGGGTTCATGATTGCGTTCCTTTGTTGTCCACGAAAGTCACTGAATTATTAAAATTTGAATCCATCTTACTATATCACGGGCATCCTTGATGGTGCGTTCGTGTCGGTTTCTTAAGGTTTTTCCAGAGGCTGTATCATGAGGTTCCTCTTGTGACACGGCTCACATGGAAACGAGCGGGCATGGCCGCCACGTCCAAAATTAAAGCCCAACCGAGATAAAAAGTCATTTTTTTCCATTATACCTGCCTGCCGCTCTTTATGACATTGATTCTAAGGATAAAACAGGGATATTTTTGGTGTTTCAATTTCAACAAATAAAAAAAGGCTTACAGCTCTATGCTGTAAACCCTTGATTTTCTTGGCGCGCCCGGAGGGATTCGAACCCCCGGCCTGCGGATTCGAAGTCCTAAAACACTGCATTTTACCACACCTTCCAGAACATCATCAAACATCATATTTGTTGACATTATAAAACCTTATCCTTAAGCTGGCTTTTAGGATGCCTTATGGTTTTTTGTGCTTCCTGCTTACTATGTGCTTACTTTTAAAAACACGAAAAGCCAGAGGTGACGGTATGAAACTGACAAAAAAGGTTATCGACTGCTTACTTTTACCGGAAGAAAAACCCTTTTTCATATGGGATGATGAATTAAAAGGATTCGGTCTCCGGGTTAACCCTTCCTCAAAAGTCTACATTGTTCAGGGCCGGGTGGGTGGAAAAGTACGGCGTGTGACCATTGGAAAGCATGGCACGTTCACCCTTCAGCAAGCCCGTGAGAGGGCCGCTGACATACTCCGGGAAATGGTTCATGGGAAAGATCCTGTTACAGAAAAAAAACGCAAGGAGGCCCTATCTGTAACGCTGGAAGAAGTCAAGAATGCATATATAAAAGACCGATCATTAAAAGCACGAACCGAAACCGATATAAGGCGGCATGTAAGGGACAATTTTTCAGAATGGAAGGATAAGCCCATTTCAGGGATTACCCGGCAAAAATGCCTTTCCAGATTCAGAGAGATCAGCGACCGCAGCCCAGCACAAGCGAACCAAGCCTTCAGGGTGTTACGTGGTCTTCTCAATTATGCCATGGCAACATACAGGCCAGAAGACCGGCCCATACTAACAGAAAATCCCGTAAGTATAATTAGTGACGCAAAGTTATGGCATAACGTACAGGCCAAAAACAGGCGGATTCCAAACAATCAGGTGGGAATGATTTTTAATTTTTTGCAGAAGGAGCGGGAAAACCCCTTTAACACGGATGAAGGCCGCACCGTTGCGGATGCCGTTCTGTTCATGCTTTTAACCGGAGCCAGAAGGACAGAGGCCTTGTCCTTGAAGTGGGAGCATGTGGACATTCAGGGGCAGTCATGGAGGATCCTTGACCCGAAGAACCGCCACCCCGTTACCCTGCCCTTAAGTACCTTCATTTGCACCCTGCTTTCAGAAAGGCCGAGAGTGAACGACTATGTGTTTTTTTCAAAGAAGGCCACCACAGGGCATATCTCAGAGCCTAAGCACACGGTAAAGAAAATATCTGAAATGATAGGCACCACAATTTCATCCCATGACCTGAGAAGGACATTCAGGGCGATTGCAGGAGAATGCGGAATTGAATTATGGAGGACCAAGTTACTGTTGAATCACAGGATGAGCGGGGACGTTACCCTTGAGAGCTACACAGAAACCAGCGATTGCAGGTATCTGTTGCCTGAAATTCAAAAAATATCCGACTGGGTAGAGAGGCAGGGCGTACAGGATGCAGCGGGGAACGTGATTACCCTGAACCATGCAAGGAGCGCATAAAGATGAATCCTGAAGAACTGGAAAAGCTTAAAAGCCTTCTTGAAAAAGAACCGATTATTCATGAATTCAATAAGCAGACCGGAAAAGACATTGAATGGTTACTTCGAGAAGTGCGGGTTACTCCCAATAATGACCACCCCAAAGCATGGCCTTTTACATGGGCGGGAGTATTCAAAAACCTTGGCACAGCAATGCTTGCCATACAGAACGCAGCCCTTCTTGTCTGGTTATGCAGGGATAGTTACAACAACGGCACCGAGGAACAACGGGAAAGGGTATCTGATTTTATCGTAAGCCAAACCCGGCACCTTATGGATGAAGAAAAGAGGCTTAAGATTAAAGACATGAAAACCCTTTATGAACGAGGGAAAAAAAACCTTGAAGTGACTTCGGCGGCCGGGAAGGATTCAAGGTGTGTGACACCAGAGGAAAAAGAAAGAATTATAAAAGAGGTTGATGATTTTCTTGCTAAGAAAAAGCCAGGAGAGAGTACTAAGAGGTATTCAGGAGAGGCGGCTTATAAACATGTTTCCGAAAAAATCATTAAAGAGAAAGAAAAGAAGGGCGATAAAACAAGAGGTTACAGCATAAGCAACATTAAAGGAATATACACTAAGCGAGGAGAGAAAAGGGAGAATAAACCACAATAAGAAAAAACATGGACAAACGGTAGAGATTATCGAACGAGAAGAATTTATAGTGCCTTCCAGAGTTACTTTTACTTTTAACCTGGAGGGCTTTTTTTATGCAAAATTCAGAATTTCTTACAACGGCACAGGCGGCGGATTTTTTGGGACTTAAAAAGGGAACACTTGAAATCTGGAGGGTGTACGGCAAGGGGGCGGCATTCATTAAGATGGGGCGGGCTGTTCGATACCGCCGGGAAGACTTGGAGCGGTGGATAACCGATCAAAAAAGAACCCACACGGCATAACCCCCCCCAGCTTGGCTAAGATTTTAAAGAAAGGATTTTAAATGCCTGAAAGCACAACCGAAACACGGGACACAGAAGCACGGGACAAGACCGGGAAATGGAAGAAAGGACAGAGCGGGAACCCACAGGGGCGGCCATTGCAGAACGTAAGCCGTAAGCTTTTAATGGAAAACGCTGAGGATCTGACACAAAAGGCAATCAATCTTGCCATGGATGGAGACACCACAGCACTTAGCCTTTGCCTGAACCGGATCATGCCAGCACTGAAAAGCTGTTCACCTTTAATAGAGGTGGACACCGAGGGAGCCGGGAACATGGCAGACCGGGGACTGAAGATCATAGACGCAGCCACAAGCGGCCAGCTTGCCCCAGACCTTGCGGGACAGCTTTTACAGGCCTTGGGTACACTGGCACGGATTGACGAGCTGGAAGACCTTAGAGACCGTCTGACAGCAATCGAGGACGCAATGAAACAACGTAAAAAGGAGACAAGAACTTGAACATTAAGAACGCAGTTTATGAAGCCATGGACAACGGGGAAAGAGTTGTCGCAGCACTTAAGGCAACACAGCGGGACGATGCGGCAGAAGTGCAACGGCTGAAACGAACCGCACCGAGGCGGACTTACAGTCAAATTGATGAAGGTTTTGCGGGAACCATGGAGCGGGTGAGCCTTGCAAGTGCTGCTTTCCTCCTGGACGAAGCAAGGGAAACAATAAACCTTGCGCTTGCCATAACAACGGAAGACCGGAAAACGGGCAACCTTCAGAGGATTGCAAACATAAACGAGGCGAAAATTCAGTTTCTGGGGCGTTTAGGCGTACCCCGTGACCTTGCGGCAGAGTACGGGCCACCACCGCACCCATTAACAGAGGACGCACGGCAGGCAGCACCTGAGCCAGACATGGAAGCCGTGGAATACATGCTTTCCGTAATTGATGAAACCGCAGAAGCATGGAACGGACTTTAAACAACCAGACCTTAAAAAAGGAAAAAAAAGAATGCTACAGAATAAAAAAATTGATGCCCAAACTGAAAAACTGATGAAAATACTGGATCTGAAGATTGAAAGCTTGCAGCGATCAAAAATTACCTTGTGGGATCTTTCAAAAACTGCCTGCGCAATTGCAGGCCCTGAAAGTGAAGATCTGAAACCGCTTTATATAAACTTCAGAAGAAAGGAAAACGCTTTTGGGAATTTTTCAACCCGCATAATGAAAAGCCTTTTGAAAGATGCGGCAGAGCTGCGGGGCGGGAGCCTGAAGGAGGCGAACGAAAAAGGCCCTTGCCTGTTGCGTGGGGATCTTGCTTTATTGCTGAACGTTGCAGAGCTTACACAGGCTGAAAAGGATCTTTTCAGTGGATACATGAAGGAAGGGCCTTATAATGGATCTGGATGCCTGGACAATTACATGGGGCAGGGGCTGGAAGATGGAGCTCATGAAATGCGGAAAGCTGCGGCCCTTAAAAGGAAGCCTTTCCTTGATGAGCTTGTACGGGCAGGCGTAGGGATGGTTCGAGCTGCGCAATTTGTGGCCCTGTTTGATGCTGAAAAGGATAACGAAGAAGCTTGGATAAAAGCAGGTTTTCCGCTTGTTTGGCTTGGGGGTGAAGGTCTGGATCTTGTCGAAGGCCTGAATTTTTGCAGCCGTGAGGAAAAGCTTTATAACGAAACTTTGGTCTGGGAGGATAAACCCAACAAAAGGAAAAGGCACGACCCGGCCAGGTAGTGCCTTGGGGTGAACCCCTTGTTCCTTTAACTTTTTTCCTTGTGTCTTCTGCGTGTTACTCCTTCTTACCTAGCAGTTTGAAGGTTAGCACACAGGAGGCCAAAAGTTCAACAAAAAAAAACAAGATTTTGTTTTTCTTGTAAATGAAAGGCCTTTTTAATGAAAGCAAATAAAAAGCCCGAAGCGGGGAGCAACGGGCAGGGACAAGAAGCGACTGTTGAAAATAAAGATACTGAAAAAAACGAAGAAAGTCAAGGGGTTTCAGGCGTAAACCTGCCCCAATCCATGTTTTTAATGGCTTCGGGCTTCGGTCTGAGTCACACGAACAACCCCGGAGCCAAAAAACCCGCACCGCTCACAACAATCACAGCGGAAGAAATCTTTCAACAGGCAAAAAATCCCCCATCGGTTCCTAAGGAAAAGGCGCAATGGTGCATCCCTTCACAAAGGCTTAGCCGGGCTTCGGAGGAGCAAAAGGAAAAGGGCCTGTACTGCATGGCATGGGCCGACCTTGACGACATGACCGGAGACAAGCCGGTTCTGTTTTTGGAAGCCGTGGAGGATGTTTTTCCGTTCCGTTCCCTTCTCTACAATTCCCACAGCGCAACACGGGAGAACCCAAAAGCCCGCTTTCTGATACCTTTTGAAAAGCCGGTAAGTCCTGAGATATGGCTTATGGTTCAAAAGATCCTGAATAAAAAAATCCGGTCTACAGGCCTTATTCCGGACGGCGCAAACGAAAGACTTTCACAAATATTTTTCCTTCCGAACCGAGGGCCGGGCGTTTATGAGTCCATGCCCTTTGACGGGCCATTATTCGATCCTGAAACCCATTGGCAGGCTGAGCTTGCAGAAGAACGGGCCATTCTTGCGGAAGAGCTTGCAGAAGAACGGAAACGGAAAAAAGCCCGTGATCTGAAAATCCGGGAACGTATTTCAAACGGCAGCGGGAAGACCGCACAGGACGCTTTCAACGAAGAGTACCCCGATTCAGGGCAACTATGGGAGCGATACGGAGCGACCAGACAGCGGGGATCTGACAGGCTTTTAAGCCCACACTCTGAAAGCGGTGCGGCGGCCATTACAATAAACGGCAACAAATGGTTTTCCCATCATGGAAGCGATGCGGAAAGGGGCATCGGGCAACAGGGGAAGGACGGGGGGTGTTTCGGGGATTCCTGGGATCTTTACATATTCTTTGAGCATGGGAACGACCGCAGCAAGGCCCTGAGGCACTTCGGGGACAATACCATAAACGACGAGACCGGGAACAGCCTAAACAAGGATCAGCGGCTTGCATATCTTAAGGGGAACAACCGGAGCGGCACACCGGATCAGGAACAACCCAAAAGCACGGCTAAGCCCTTTGAAGTAGAGCCGGAAACATTTGATTATGATTCCCTAATTACCGAAGGCGCAGAAGAAGAATATGACCTTCCAGACCAGCCAAAAGAGTTGCTACACCTTCCGGGGGGCTTGCACCTGATAAAGGAATATGTTTACAGAACCATGCAATACCCATCTGAAGAAATGGCAGCAATGACAGCTTTTGCAATCTTGGGAAGCCTTGCCCAGAAAAATATGTATATTGATTCGCAACAGGGCCTTGCTTTTGGAGAGTTTCATTTATTTCTTGCACCATCGGGAGTGGGAAAAGAAGGTGTGGCAAAGGCCTTTCGTAGACTTCACGGGGACGGGTACGCAAAAGTGCGTGATTCTGGGGGGGATGTTAATATACTAAGGAGCAAACTTCTCGGAGGGACAGGCAAAACAGCGCAAGGCATACACAGGGCACTGGAGGAAAACAATTCATGCGTTCTCATAAGTGACGAGTTCGGAATGTGGCTTGAACAGGCCGGGCAGAGCAACAGCCATGAAGCAGGGGCTTTAAAATATCTTCAGGAAATCTATGGAAGACCGTTCGGGCCACATCATCCAGGATTAACAGCGGGAAAGGATAATCAGTATGAAGATGTCCATGACCCCCGCATAACCCTGGTATGCACTTCCACACCCGAAAGAACTGTCAAGGCCTTCAACATACAGGACGGGGCAAACGGTGCATACAATCGGCTTGTAATATTTATTCAAAATGAGCAACCCGAAAAGGTGTACCGGGGCAGGATTTACAAACCTTCAAATGACTTGGTGGAATTTATTTCTTTTGTCATGCAAATGAAGCCGCAAAACGGGAAAATAAGATTCGATGAAACAAAGGCTTTTGATAAATACGAAGAAATGGACAGGGCTTTCATGGAACCCGCAAAACGGCGTGACCCGGTACTTGGAGGCAGGCTGGCAGAACAAGCTATAAGGATGGCCGGGTTATTTGCCTTATCTGAAAAACGCTTTGAAATATCACCAGATGACATAGAAAAGGCTTTCAAAATCAGGCTGGGGCTTCACCATAGGGCGGCGGCATTACTGAAGGCAGAGGGCAATATGGAGGGACACCACAAAACGCATTTAGCGCATAAACATATCATTTCAATACTGAAGAAAAAACCCAATATATACCGCTCACAATTGGCAGCAAGCTCTAAGCCGCTGAGGGCCTTATGGCCGACCATGGCACCGAGGGAACATGACGAGGTTATAAAGCGTTTATGCTTGGAGGGTATATGCACTACAAAACAAGGTGGCAAGGGAGGGATGATCCTTTTTTCTTGCATTTACAGTAGTTAATTAAATATAAAGACTTAGCCAGGCGGGGGGGTATCCTTCCCGCTTTTTTTTATTCCTGCCCTATCTTATGACTTTTATGACCATTTTATGACCCTAAAGGTCATAACTTAAGAAGCCCGCCAATACTGGTTTTTTTATATAAAATATATATATATTATGACTTATGACCAGACACACACACATGCTTTTTTTTAGGCTGTTTTTGGTACCGGGTAGGGTGTGGGGGGGCATAGGTCATAAGATAGCAGAAAACAGATGTTTTATATATACATATCAGATACTTGCAATTATGACCCAAAAGGTCATAACATACCTGAAAGGTCATAAAATAACAGCACCCCAAAACAAGGAGAGAAGGTTTTTCTTCGGTCATAATGAGGGCCAGGAACGGGCAACCCGGTAAAGATTTTTCCATGGTCACAGGGAAACAAACCATCAAAGCACGGCTAAGGTTTTTGCATAGTCCCACACGGGAAAGCCGGAGTTTTCGGACACCATAAAGGGGAGTGGAAAGGGGCATTTTTGAGGGTTCGGCAGACACGTTATCCGCCTAACCATGGGCCTTTTTTTCAGTGTTTGCGGTGGTCTTGTAAAAGTTTTTTAATTTGTTACCAAGTCCCTTACCAAGCCAAGACCAAAAAAATAAAAAATCAGAAAAAAAATGATTCCTGAAACCTTCAGCCCCAAGGAATTTTTAGGCACGTTAGAAGAGGGTTCATATTCACAAACGAAAAAACCAGTTTCTTTCCGATGATGTGACCATGGAAGAAAAACCGGCTTATTTTTTTGCCCTGATTATTTTTTGATTATTTTTTTTTCTAGTGCTTACTATGTGCTTATTTTAAAATCAGGCTTCTTTTAAAAACCCTGTAACTACCTGATTTTATGGCGCGCCCGGAGGGATTCGAACCCCCGGCCTGCGGATTCGAAGTCCGACGCTCTATCCAGCTGAGCTACGGGCGCTGAATTTGTTATGGGGTGAGTAGAGGGGCTCGAACCCTCGACCCCAAGGACCACAACCTTGTGCTCTGCCGACTGAGCTATACCCACCATAAAAACGAGATTGCTTCTACCAGTGTACCGATCAAAAAGCAAGCTCTTTTTATCCGAGCAAAGAAAAAAAACTGCTTTTAAAAAGGAAATCTTGACCAGAAAGACCTTATGAACTAATTCTAACAGGATTTTATGGCAGCCCTTGTAAGGTAAGCATAAAAAGGTATATAAGGTGCTTTGCAATATACAGGAAACATTTTCCCAATGGAGCATAAGAAGGAACCTTGAAAGAAATCATCCTGGGGACAGCCGGCCATATTGATCATGGAAAAACCAGCCTTGTTCGGGCCCTAACAGGCACGGACACAGATCGCCTGAAGGAAGAAAAAAAACGGGGGATCACCATTGAGCTTGGTTTTGCAGCCCTCAGTCTCCCCGATGGCAGACGTTTGGGCGTGGTGGATGTACCCGGTCATGAAAAATTTGTCAAAAATATGGTGGCCGGTGCATCGGGTATTGATATCGTTGCCATGGTCATAGCAGCAGACGAGGGTGTTATGCCCCAGACGAGGGAGCACCTTGAAATCTGCTCCCTGCTGGGTATCCGCCACGGTCTTGTTGTGCTTACCAAATCCGATGCCGTGGATGAAGAATGGCTGGAGATGGTCACGGAAGATGTGCGGGATTTTCTTTCCGACAGTTTTCTTGCGGATGCTCCCCTGATCCCCGTATCTTCCCACACGGGCAAGGGAATGGATACCCTTATCCAGGCCATCTCGGACATGGCAGCCCTGATCCCTGATATCCGAAATACCACAGTATTCCGGCTTCCCGTTGACAGGGTATTCACCATGAAGGGCTTTGGTACCGTCATCACAGGCACCCTTGTCTCCGGTTCCGTCAGCGTGGGTGATACGGTTATGGTTTATCCCGAACTGACCCAGTCCAGGGTAAGGGGTCTTCAGGTACATAACGACAGTGTCCAGAGTGCCGTATGCGGACAAAGAACCGCCATGAATTTCCAGGGACTGGATCTTTCAGAAGTCCAGCGGGGGGATGTGATTGCACCGCCCGACGCCCTGAAAAACACTTTTATGGTGGATACGGACTTCCACTATCTGGCAAGCAATGAAAGACCCTTAAAAAACAGAACAAAGGTACGCTTCCATACGGGAACCAGCGAAATCACGGCACTGACAGTTCTTCTGGACAGAGATACCCTTGCACCTGGTGAAAAAGCGCCGGTCCAGTTCCGTTTTGACAGACCTATGGTCTGCGTCCGTGATGACCGTTATGTGGTACGCTCCTATTCCCCCATACGCACCATTGGTGGCGGGGCCATACTCAACCCCGTACCCCAGAAACACAAACGCTTTCAGGAAAACATCATAGAAGGACTAAGCCACCTGAGTGAGGCGGGCAGTGAAGAGGCTGCAACCTTCCATCTGATGCAGGCAGGCTTTGCAGGTGCTGCCTTATCAGACCTGAAACTTGTGACCAACCTTTCGGAAAAACAGCTCACAGCAGTTCTTCAAAAGCTGCTCTCCAGCCGCAGTATTCTGATAACGGACAAGGATGCCAAAACCTATATACATGCGGATGCCTTCCAGCGTCTCTGCAGCTTTGCCACCAGTTACCTTGAAAAATATCACGCCAGTTATCCTTTGAGGGAGGGCCTTTCCAAGGAAGAACTGAAAAGTAAATTCCCAGCCTATATTCAGTCCCGCCTTCTTAATCAGGTGCTCAACCAGCTTGTGAAAGATGAAAAGCTGGCCCAGGAAGGGGATCTTGTGCGGCTCAGTACCCACAAAGTGGCCCTGCAGGTGGATCAGGAAGCCCTGCGACTGAAAATACTTGAAAGCTATGAAAACACTGGCATCACGCCTCCCTACTTCCGTGAAATCATAAGGTCTCTGGACAAAGGTCAGGCAGAGGCAGCACCCGATGTAATGAAAATTCTGATCCGGGAAAATCTCATGGTCCGGGTGAAGGAAGATTTTTATTTTCACCGTCCGGCCCTGGACCGCCTACAGGAAAAGGTGGTGGCCTTTCTACGGGAAAACGAAGAAATGAACCCATCCCAGTTCAAGGACATCTGCGGAGGCATTGCAAGAAAATATGTCATACCCCTGATGGAATATTTTGACGGCATCCATCTCACCATCAGAATTGGCGACACCCGAAAACTCAGAAAACAGCAGTCAAGGGAAACATAGCTTACCGGGTCTGGCAGGCAGCACCCCCGTAATCTTTCAATCACCTGAAAGCCCAAAAGGATTCTCCATGCACCAGGACAGAGAAACAAAACAACCAGAAGGTGAAAATCAGTCTTTAGAAAAAACGATCTCCAGACAGCAGGCCCTGGCCATTTTTTTCACCCTCTTCGGACTATGGCTTATCATATCCCTTTTTTCACTCATGGGTTCGAACCAGACGGATTTTGAAAAGGAAATGAGCCTTGCGGAAACCCCTTCCCCAATGCTGGATACCGAGGGTGGCCGCATAATCCGTCCCGGCAACGAAGGTCATGTAACCGCATCTCCCATGAGGGAAAGCTTACCTTCTCCCGCGGCCTCCCCCGATGAAAGAGATGTGGGCAACAGGGCTGAACTTCAGCCATCCTCAACCGACATAAATGGAAAAGGGCTGGGCAGTGTTGTGGGATGGGCCTTTGTGGAAGCCGCCATGCAGCCCATGCACCATGAGCTGTATGAACGTTTCTGGGGATGGCGGCCCAATGACCTGATCCGTCCCACGGACAACGTAAATAACTTTCAGCTGGGAACCCTTGAAGTCACAAGAAGAACGGCGGTAAGGCTGGCAGAAGACATTTCCCGCACCGGGAGCGCAGCATCCCTTGATACGAACTTGGAACAGGCCATGAACGGATTTATGATCCGGCCCACCAAATTCTGGTTTCCTTCCGCAGAATCCCAATACAAGGCCTCCCTGAGAGCAATGGCAAGGTATCAGGAAAATCTGGTCAAAGGCGATGCCAGGTTCTATAACCGCTCCGACAACCTGATCCCCCTTCTCATGGCCTACAAAAATCTGCTTGGAAGCTGTAACGAAAACCTCATCAAAACCCATGAACGAGACGGACGGCCCGTCAGCTTTTTTAAGGCCGATGACTATTTATACTATTCCAAAGGCGTTGCCAGCGCCATGGCCACCATCCTTGAGGCGGTGGAACATGATTTTTATCCCATGCTCCAGAAACGCGACGGCCTTGACTCCCTGCGAAAGGCCATTTACTACTGCAGAAAAGCGGACGAGATCGACCCCATTATTGTACTTAACAGCAGTCTCAACAGTCTTCTGGCCAACCACAGGGTCAATCTGGCCGCCCACATCTCCCTTGCCAGATTCCATATTGGTGTGCTGATCACAACCATTTCCACCTGATCCTTGTTCATCGGAAGGGCCTTTTTTAAAGTCCCTTCCGATGTTCCACCAAAAAGGTCTGGTCATCAGCCCGTTTCATGGCAGCAGAATGCCAATGTGATGGTATCGAGAAAAACCATACCCTTCACCGTGAGGCGGCAGAACCCTCCACCACAGTCAATGAAACCCTTCCTTTCAAAGGAGTCCAGCACAGCACTGTAATCCCTAAAAAAATCTCCCCCAAAGGCATCATCAAAGGCTGCCACATCCAGACCCTTGCGGGTTCTGAAACCCAGATAAAAACTTTCAAGGCGCATAGCTTCGCTATCCAGCTCTTCTTCCATATCCAGAGGTGTTTTACCTTCACGGATAAGATCCGCATAAAGCCCGAGATCCGACACATTACTCCGCCGAACAGGGGGCAGCCAGGAGTGGGCCGCAGGCCCGAAACCAATGTAGGGCTTTTTCTCCCAATATCCAAGGTTATGCCGGGACTGATATCCTGGTGCTGCGGCAAAATTGGAAACCTCATACCAGGGATACCCCTGATCATCCATAAAGTTCAGGGTAAAACGCAGAAGGTCTGCCACCTGCCCTTCATCGGGAGCCTTAATACGGCCTAAAGCCAGATCCCTGCCCATGGGCGTATCCTCTTCAATGGAAAGCATATAGAGGGAAAGGTGTTCCGGCTCGAAACAAAGCCCTTTTCCAAGCTCCTTTTCCCATTCTCCAATGCCCTGACCCGGAAGCCCGTAAATGAGATCCAGTCCCATATTGGAAAAACCGGCTTTTCTGGCCATATCCCAAGCATTCTTTGCCTCAGCTACACTGTGACCCCGGCCTAAAAAAGCCAATGCTCTGTCATCCAGACTCTGCAAACCAAAATTCAGACGATTGACCCCCATTGCCCGCAGATGCTTAAGCTGTTCCAAAGAAACGGTACCGGGATTGGCTTCCAGGGTAATTTCTGCATCCGGCCCAATACCATAGTTAAGATCCACAGCCCCAAGAAGCCTTTCCACATCCCGACTGCCAAGGAGCGAGGGGGTTCCTCCACCAAAGTACACCGTATCCACAGAAAGGGAATCCGGTGCAGGGCTAAGGGCAATTTCCCTGATCACACCATCCATCCAGCGGGAAATCATGGTTTCATCCAGTGTGGAATAAAAATCACAATACCTGCATCTGGACCTGCAGAAGGGTACATGGATATAAACACCAAAGGTCTCAGGCATCAGATAAAGCGCCGCATGAGATCATCAAGCACCTCTTCCAGATTATCCGGCCGGATATTGTAACGCTGACAGGCCTCCGCCACCCGCTGCCTTCTGCCTTCATCTTTGAAGTCATTCATTCCCCGGTAAAGCCCCATGCGACGTCCAACCTGATACATCATGCGACCATGTTCGGGAAGATCCAGAAAAGACTGTATTTCTGCTATCATCTGCGGCTTATCTTCGGGCAGCTTTCCCGCAACGGTTTCAAAGAGGTTCAGCACATGGTCACTGGTCAGGGTACTCTGGATACCCTCCAGGGCCATGATGAAACCCAGAAGCTCCCTGGCCACTTCTTCTCCGCTGCATTTATCAAAATGGCCAGCCTGCCAGTCGCCGTAAAGCTCAGTATTCTGAGGAAGCGCAAGGGTTCTCAGCCGGATAAAGTCCGGGTTGATGCGGTTCAGGGCATCGGCCGTGTCCATGGCATGGGCTTCGGAAAGATCCCTGCCCCCTAGTCCGGGCATCACATATTCCGAAAGGGAGATCCCCGCAGCCTTCACCTTCTGGCCAGCAAGGATATGCACATCCCTTGTCACACCTTTTTGTATCCTCTCCAGCACTGCGTCACATCCCGATTCCATGCCCACATGAATACGGTTCAGCCCAGCATCCGCCATGGCTTGAAACTTATCATCGGGAATCCCTTTGATGGTATGGGATCTGGCATAGGAGGTGATGCGGCTGATCCACGGAAAACGCTCCTTTATATGGCGCAGTACCGTAATGAGGTTATCGGGCTTCATTATAAGGCTGTTGGCATCCTGCAGAAAAACCGAATCCATGCCATGGGACATCCAGTGCAAAGTTGCATGGAGGGCATCGAGATCCGGTCCGGCAAGATCCTTTCCCGCATGCATGACCATATCCCTTGTAATGGGTCCACCTGAGGCATGGGCCTGAAGTTTTAAAAGATGTGAATGCACCGTATCAATGTCCGCCAGAACATGCTCCATGGGTCTCAGGCTGAAACGTGTTCCCTTGTACACGGGGCAGAAACGGCAGCGGTTCCAGGGGCAGTTCCGGGTTACCCGTATCAGAAGACTTCCCGCCTCGCTGGGCGGACGGATCGGACCCTGCTCAAAACCGGCGTAAACCTCTGTTTCTTTTTTCTTTTCGGACATCTGACACCTCATTTTATTTTTATATAAAAACAATACTCAATCCGATTACCATTCGTATGCAGCCACAGTTTGCTGGTCCGTTTATTATCAGGCCATAGCGAGTGGATTTTCATGCTGGCAGCCGCAAGACCTTCCCTGATGCCCCCGCTGTGTTGAAGTAGATCATACCCCTTCAGGCCGGAAGTTCAAAATAGGGATCTTAAGGAAAATGGCAAGCCGCTTTGACAGCTCTGCACAATGAAGGTATACAAAAAGGTCTTTTAATGCAGGGAGATCCTTTTCATGAAACATTCTGTTTTTGTATGGTCATTTCTTATTCTGAGCCTTGTACTTGGCACAGGCCTTGTTCTGCGGGACAGCCTGCGACATTATGCATCCACCCCCACAGGAAGCAACACAGATGAAATCCTATTCACAGTACAGCAGGGAGAAGGTTTCAGAACTGTGGCTGAACGTATGGAAAAAGAGGGCCTCATCTCAGATTCTTTTTATTTGAGAATCCTGGCCCGACTACAAAAAAAAGATACCCGCATCCATACCGGTGAATATCCCATGTCCCCTGCCCTTTCCCCGCAGGCAATGCTGGACATGATGGTGTCTGGCAGGGTGAAACGCTACCGGGTAACCCTGCCAGAAGGGCTTAGAATAACAGAAATCGCCCGGAGGGTTGCGGAAACAGGCCTTGTGGATGAAAAGGATTTTCTCATGGCAGCCACGGATAAGGGCCTTACGCAAAAGCTCGGCATTCCAGCAGACAGCCTTGAGGGTTATCTCTATCCGAACACCTATTTTTTTACGGCCAATGACAATGCAGAGACAATGATACGCACCATGGTCCAGCACTTTAACAGGATAATAACTCCAGAGAAAAAAGAACGGGCCAAAGCCCTCAACATGTCCATGCACGAGGTGATAACCCTGGCTTCCATAATAGAAAAGGAAACGGGAACTCCCGCAGAAAGAACCCTGGTCTCGTCAGTGTTCCATAACCGGCTCAAAAAAGGCATGCGTCTCCAGACCGACCCCACGGTTATCTACGGAATACCTGATTTTAACGGCAGGATTACCCGGACCCATCTGCGCACACCAACACCCTACAACACCTATCATATTCACGGTCTGCCCCCCGGTCCAATTGCCTCACCGGGCCGGGCTTCCATCGAAGCCGCCCTCTGGCCTGTGGAAAGTGCCTACATATTTTTTGTATCCAGAAACGATGGCACCCATCATTTCTCTACCAATCTTACAGAGCATAACCGTGCTGTGCAGAAATACCAGCGCGGCAACAGAAGATCCGGACAATAATGTGATGGACCAGTCTTCCCGATATCAGATCATGTGCAAGATGGCCGTTGAAATTCAGGCCCGGTGGATTCCTGCAAAAGGAGATGTATATCTTACCCCCAAACAGGGTAGCAACCCCTGCTTCTGGAGTGGGGAAGATGGGGAAAATGCTTTCCGTAAAGGCTTTGCCATACGAAAAAAAGGCAACCTTATTTATCTGGAAGCCCGCATCTGGCTGCCCCGCCTGAATCAGCTCATGGATCTTGCCCAGATTCCAGGTATCCGCTTTCAGGATATGACCTTCCGTTTCCATACCTGGGCAGGAAAACCCGGTGAAAGGGAGAAAGACCCCGTGATGCAGCAGTACAAAAGCCTGGAACAGTTGTGGCTGGCCTTTATCATGACCAGCCATTTCAGCAGACAATGGGATGGAACCCGCTGGATTATCATTCCTCCCGTAACCGCCTGACAGCCCCCCTAAGGAATCCATGTCTCTTTATTCACCGGAACAATGGTCTCCCCGTAAACTTGCGGGACAGCGCCTCATGATTGGCTTTGAAGGGCCGGTATGCGATGAAAGAATCCGCAGTCTAATCGCCCGCATCTTTCCTGCGGGCGTTGTGCTTTTTTCCACCAACGTCAGAAATCCGGAGCAATTGATACGCCTGAACCGGGATCTTCAGTCCTCTGCAAAAGAAGCCGGGCTGCCGCCCCTTATCATTGCCATGGATCAGGAAGGCGGAAACGTTGCAAGGCTCAGAGAGCCGGATTTCAGAGAATTTGCCCCCATCAGTGAACTAAAAAGCACGGAAGAAGCCCGGGAACATGCCAGATGTATGGCTGTGGAATTAAAAGCTCTGGGAATCACTATGAACCTTGCACCAGTTCTGGATGTTGCAGATAAAGACACAAGCATCATGAAAAAACGTGCGTTCACAGGCGATGCCAGGGCCGTCACAGACATGGGCCTTGCAATGATTTCAGCCTACAGACAGGAAGGTATCCATTCTGTGGCCAAACATTTTCCGGGTATAGGACGGACAATTCTGGATTCCCATCATGTGCTTCCAAGGCTGGACGCAGAAAAAAGCCTTTTGGCCGTAAATGATTTTCTGCCCTTTGGGGCCGCCATCAAAGCCGATGTGGACGGGATCATGGTCTCCCACATCCTCTATGGGAAACTGGACCCTGAGTGGCCGGCCAGTCTTTCAAGCATTATATCCAGAGATCTTCTGAGAAATGAGATGGGCTATGAAGGAGTGGTCATGACCGATGATCTTGATATGAAGGCCATCCGACTACCCATGGAAAAGGTAATGGAACGCATGGTTCTTGCTGAGATTGACCTTGGCCTCATCTGCCATGAAGGCCCTGCCATTGATGAGGCCTTCAGCACCCTTTTATTCATGGCAGAAAAAGAAGAAAACAAAGCCTCTTTCATCCAATCCGCAAAACGGATTCTCCGGATTAAAAAAAACAGAAAATAAAAAACGCCCTGTCTTCGAGGTGAAATCACCTTGAAGGCAGGGCGTTAAAAGAATCCGGCGGCGTCCTACTCTCCCACACAGTTGCCCATGCAGTACCATCGGCGCAGTCAAGCTTAACTTCCGTGTTCGGGATGGGAACGGGTGTGACCTTGACGCCATCGCCACCGAAAATTGTATTTCGATGTRTTGTATTAAAAAAGAACTAAAGGCTTTTACACCTTATTCATTCATGCGTCGAGTTATTTTTTTTATCTATGACAAGCTCATTAAAACCAAAGCGCTTTTGCTGCAATCAAAGATCACCAATATTGTGGCTAAGCCTCACGACCGATTAGTACCGGTAAGCTCCATGCATTACTGCACTTACACACCCGGCCTATCAACCTTGTAGTCTCCAAGGGGTCTTTA